>DATENK010000124.1:0-5034 GCA_035275085.1 Verrucomicrobiia bacterium
TCTTCGGCCATGAGGATCTGGATGACCGGCGCTTCGGGGTTTGTGGGGCGTCCCTTGACCGACTTTTTGCGCGCGCGCGGCCACACCGTAATAGCCTTGCCCCGCATCGGCTCGGAAGCGGCGCGCCCGACCTGGAAGCTCGTTGGCGAACCTGACGCTGTGCTGCATCTGGCGGGCGAGAACATTGCCCAACGGTGGAACGATAAAGTGAAGGAGCGCATTTATCAGAGTCGCGTGCGGGGAACACATTGGTTGTCCGAAGCACTCGCGAAGCTGCCGAAAAAACCGCACGCCCTTATTTGCGCATCCGGCAGCGCGTTTTACGGCAGCCGCGGTGAGGAAATTCTGGACGAACAAAGCAATCCCGGAACAGGCTTTCTGGCGCGGCTCACGCAACATTGGGAAGCTGCCGCTGAATCCGCGCGCGTGGCCGGCATTCGCGTCGTGCATATGCGCATCGGCCTGGTGCTCCATCCCAAAGGCGGCGCTTTGGCGAAAATGCTGCCGGCCTTTCGCGCCGGCCTCGGCGGAAAGCTCGGTGGCGGCAAACATTATTGGAGCTGGATCGCCCTCCCCGACATGCTCGCGGCGATTGAGTTCATCCTCAACAACTCGCGTCTGCACGGGGGCGTTAACATGGTCGGGCCGAATCCCGTCACGAATGCGGAATTCACAAAGACACTCGGCGCAGTGCTCCATCGCCCGACAATTTTCACCGCCCCCCGTTTTACTTTGCGTTGGATGATGGGCGAAATGGCTGACGAGGCGCTATTGACGAGCTTTCGCATAATTCCGCGCAAACTGCAGGAGGCAGGCTTTACTTTTCAACTTCCAGACCTCAGGGCCGCATTGGAGTTTTTACTCAATAACGCCCCCGCCAAGACAGATGTCGCCGTCGTAAAAAATAGCTGACTGCCCGCAAGCGAGTCCCTGATCCTTATGTTCGAGGTGCACCGACCATCGTCCGTCCCCGAGTTGCTCGATTCGGCAGTTCTCGACGTGAGGACTGTGGCGCACCTTGGTTTGGAGATCGCGCGCGTCGGGTTCGCCGCAAATCCAATGCACATCAACGACTGCAAAATCCTGTCGCGCGTATTCCAGATAGCGGTCAGCATGCGCGACAAAGACTTTGTTGGCCGCAAGGTCCTTTTTCACCACATACCACGGCCCGCCCGGAAGACGCAGGCCCTTGCGCTGGCCAACCGTGTGGAACCAAACGCCTTTGTGTTCGCCCAAAACTTTATTGCTTTCAACTTCGACGATCTCGCCGTTGCGTTCGCCGAGATGATACCGCACGAACTCCGGATATTTTATTTTTCCCAAGAAACAGATCCCCTGGCTGTCTTTTCGATCCCGGTTTGGCAGTTCAAGCTTTTGCGCCATGCTGCGAACCTGTTTTTTCGTGAGATGTCCGATCGGAAACCAAAGCCGCGATAGCTGTTGCTGGTTCAGTCGCGAAAGAAAGTAAGTCTGGTCCTTCACCGCGTCGGGGGAGCGTTTCAGCAAAAACGTCCCGTTCCGTTCCTCGATTTGCCCGTAATGGCCGGACACAATTTTCCCAAACGCCGGATCAATCTTATCGAAAAACATGCCGAACTTGATCCATTCATTACAAAGGATGTCCGGACTCGGCGTGCGGCCCTGCTTCAGCTCTTTCAACACATGAGCGACCACCCGTTCCTGGTATTCCGTCTGCAGCGGGACCACTTCGAGCGGCACTTGCGCCTGCTCGCAAACAGCGCGCGCATGCTTCAGGTCCTCTTCCCATGGGCAATCACCCAGGAACGCCAACTCCTCCTCCAGCCAGATCTTCAGATAAAACGCCGTCACGTCGGCGCCTTGCATCTTCGCGAGATGCAAGGCGACGGAGCTATCTACGCCTCCGGAAAGCAAGACGGCGGTCTTCATTCGACAACTTAAATCTTTGAGCGCCAAGTTTGCAATTTCCGTTTTCCTTCCAAGCGGTATGATAGGGTCATGACGTCAGCCGAAGTGCCTATCGACTTTAAGGATGCGGTGAATGCGCGCATTCTCGCCGTGTCCGAGGACCGGTTGCAGGGATTTCAACGCGATCCCCTGGGCGAAATCGGGCGCCAGAGTGGCGTCGAATTGCCAGTCGTGATTGAGCGCATCCGCGCGATGCTGCGTGCCGGCACAATTCGGCGCGTGCGGCAGACGTTGCTCGCCACGAACCTTGCCCAAGGTGCACTCGTGGCGTGGCAAGTCCCGCAAGACAAGCTCGATGCCGCTTTCGATTTCATGTTTCAGCAGGACCCGTTTTCCGGCCACGTGGTGATTCGCTCTACTGACGCCGCGACGCCCGGTTCTAATTACAAGCTGTGGACCACGGTAAAGGTGCCGCAAGGCTTTTCACTTCAAAAGCATTGCGAATTCCTCACCCACCAAACCGGAGCGGAAAAGTTCCGGCTCTTGCCGGCCAAACGTCTGTTCGCCCTCGGTGTTGGGCACACCCGCCGTCGCGGCATGGAACCCGGCAGCAAAGCCGATGTTCCGGCCGAAGCGACCGAAGTTAAAGTCGTCGAGTTAAGTGACTTGGAATGGCGCATCCTGACGGCGCTCAAGCGCGAATTCGAACCGGAAGAACTCACGCCGACTCTTTGGCAACCGCGCGCTGACGAAGTAGGCGTATCGCTGGCGCAGTTTTTGGAAACAGCGGCGGATTTTAACCGGCGCGGTATCATCGGCCGCTTTTCCACATTTCTCGAACACGTGAAGCCCTTGAAGGATGGCGATCGAGTCACGCGCTTCAATGCGCTGTTTCACTGGGCGGTCCCAGCCGGTCGGGAAATGGAAGCCGGCTGCGAGGTCGGGCGGCATCACATCATGACACACGCGTACTGGCGCGAAGCGGGACCTGAATTCAAAAATGTAAATATTATGGGGGTCGCCCATGGCACCGATAAAGCCACAGTGCTCGCGCACAAAGCCGCGATCGACGCGCACTTGAAGAGCGTCGGGATCTCCATTTTTTACACGAACGTGTTCTGGGGGGGCCGCAGTGAAATCAAACCGTCGGAGATCTCCCCGTTTGCGTATCGGGAGTGGTGTGCAGCGAAGGGGCTGGATCCTGAGACGATGCGCGCGTGACCAAACGCTGCCACGCAATGATACCCGCGATCAGGCAGATCACACTGCAGGTCACGTAAGGCACCGCGGGCCGCCATTCGAAGGCGGTCGCCGCAAAAATCGGTCCGGCGATACGCGCCAGACTTCCTGCGCTTTGCGCCACGCCGATCGTCGCGCCTTGTTCGTGCGCCGGCGTGAGAATCGAAATCAACCCAAACACCGGCGGGCGCGTTAGGCTCGATCCGATCGACAAGACCGCCAGCGCCAGCAGCAAGTCAGTCCAATTTCCCTTGATGAACGGGAGCAACACGAGGCTGACCGCAACCAGGAACAAGCTGACCGAAATCAATCGCGGCTCACCCATCTTCTTCACCATCCGCCCAATTGCCCCGCCTTGCACCAATGCCCCAATGATCCCGCAGTAGGCAAAGAGATAGCCGACAGTCGCCTTTGCGTTATCGCTCGCATTCAAGTCCAAATGAAAGTTGCGGCTGACCAACAGCCCCATGGTCGTTTCAAAGCACGTGAAGGCAAACGTTGCCAGAAAAAACACAATGATCAGAAAACCAATCTTCGGGTGTGCCATGGCATGCGATAGCTGCGCCATGCGGGTCCGAGCGCCGGCGTGTTCAGACCCCGCCTGCAGACTTTCCCGCAAAACAAACCAGGCAAGGACAAAATTCGCCGCGCAAAAACCTGCCGCAGCCCAACCGGGGCCGGTGATGCCAAAATGTTTGTAAATGATACCGCCAATCGCCGGCCCAAAAATAAATCCAAGCCCGAACGCCATTCCGATCAGCCCCATTTTCGCCGAGCGCTTTTCCGGCGGCGTAATATCGGCGATGTATGCTTGCGCGACGGTGATGTTCGCGCCGCAGATGCCCGCAAACGTCCGTGAAATCAGCAGCAGCCATAATCCGGTCACGTTCGGAAAACCACAGGCAATCGCGAACAAACTGTAAGACAGTGCCGCGCCTGCTGTGCTGATCAACAGCACCGGCCGCCGCCCCACACGATCCGATAGGCGTCCCCACATGGGCGCGAACAGAAATTGCATCACCGAATACGACGCCATGATCAAACCGATCATGAATCCGTGCGCGCCGAAGTCCTTGCTGAAGATCGGCAACAACGGCAAAACAATGCCGAACCCGATCAGGTCAATGAAAACCGTCAGGAAAATGATCAGCAAAGAAGGTTTCCGCGTTACCATCATCAGAGTTTACTGTCGAACCGGGGTGCGTCAACTACGCCGCCTGCGCAAAGCCAGCCACGCTCAAGCGATTCTTGCCCTGACTTTTGCTGCGGAATAGACAATGGTCGGCCTCCGCCAGCAGTTCCCGTGCATCGCGCGCATCATCCGGAAATGTCGCCAGCCCGAATGACGCGGTCACTCGCACATGCTTTTTTTCTTTCGCCAAAAATTCGCTGCTCGTGATCGCTTCTGTCATGCGGTTGGCCTTTTCACGCGCTTCAGTCTTGTTCTGCCGCGGCAGGATCACCACATATTCGTCGCCGCCGTAACGCACCAGCCGGTCCTCCTCATCCAGCACGCGATGCACCGTTTGCGCCACTTCCTTCAGCACCTTGGCGCCCAGCAGATGCCCGTGCGTGTCTACTACTTCCTTGAAATTGTCCAAATCAAAGAACACCAGCGAGACCGCTTCCTCGCGCGCCGTCGGCGTGGACAATGCCCGCTCAAGGTAACGGTGTAAATACCTGGTATTATTGAAACCGGTAACGTCGTCGGTCACCGATAACTTCGTCACCAGGTCGTGCTCTTTCTTCAATTGCAGCGACAAGCGCCGCATCCGCAACAGGTTGGCGATACGCGCCTGCAACTCCGCCAAATCAATCGGACGCACAATGACATCATCGACCAGCGCTCCGAGGTGCCGCATGGGTAAAGAGCCTTTCCGCCGCAAGGTAACCAGCAAAAACGGAAGC
>DATENK010000125.1:0-6293 GCA_035275085.1 Verrucomicrobiia bacterium
GCTTTGATCTGCTCGGCCTTCCGCCTAAACCGGAAGAAGTGGACGAATTTCTTGCCGACAAATCGCCGCAAGCTTTCGATCGCCTCGTCGACCGCCTCTTGGACTCGCCCCATTACGGCGAACGCTGGGCGCGTTACTGGCTCGATATCGCGCGCTACGCCGACACCAAGGGGTACGTTTTCGAAGAAGAACGCCGCTACGCATTCGCATATACCTACCGCGATTATGTCATCCGCGCTTTCAATGAAGATTTGCCCTTCGACCGCTTTCTCACGGAACAGCTCGCCGCCGATCTCTTGCCGCTCGGTGATGATAAACGCTCCTTGGCTGCCCTCGGTTATCTCACACTCGGCCGCCGCTTCCTGAACAATCAGCCGGACATCATCGATGATCGTATCGATGTGGTTACGCGTGGGATGCTGGGGCTCACCGTGAGTTGTGCGCGTTGCCACGATCACAAGTACGATCCCATTCCCACGAAGGACTATTACTCGCTTTACGGTGTGTTCCAGAGCTGCAATGAGCCTGCGGAAAAGCCGTTGCTTGGCACCGCCGCTTTGCCGCCGAAATATCCTGAGTACCTGAAGGAATTGGAAAAACGCAAAAAGGAGCTCGAAGATTTCCGCGTAGCCAAAGAAACCGAGGTGCGAACCAAACTGCATTCACAGGTCGGCGAATATCTGTTAGTTGTCCATGACTCCACTAAAGATGACGGCGACAAGCGCGAAGGACTCGCTCGCGAACGCAAGTTGTCTCCCATGGTCGCATCGCGTTGGCGGTCCACCTTGGAAAAATCCAAGGACAATCCAATCTTTTCGCAGTGGTTCGAGGCGGTTGCGTCTAAATCCACCAACAAGATCAAAGAGGCCGTTGAACATTATAACAAGCTGTTCGCCGACGCAGACAAGGAATGGCGCGACCTGGTCGCGAAAAACAAGGACGCCAAATCTTTGCCCGATG
This sequence comes from Verrucomicrobiia bacterium, assembly GCA_035275085.1. GTDB lineage: Bacteria > Verrucomicrobiota > Verrucomicrobiia > Limisphaerales > DATENK01 > DATENK01. Next base: position 961 of record DATENK010000125.1, read on the forward strand.
AAAAGAGCGAAGCGTTGCGCCAGTTCTTGTACGGCGCCGATGCGCCGACGCAGGTCGAAGGCCGCGCTCTGAACAGGTTGCTGGACACTCCCACGCAACAAAAGCTGCGCGCCCTCCAGCGCAAAGTCGATGAACTCGACGCCACGCATCCCGGCGCGCCGCCGCGCGCAATGGTGCTGGTGGACAATGCGACGCCTGCGACTCCGCACGTCTTCGTCCGTGGCAACGCAAACAATCCCGGGCCGGAAGTGCCCCGCCAGTTTCTTTCGCTCATCGCCGGCGAAAGCCGCAAGCCATTTGAGAAAGGAAGTGGTCGGCTCGAATTGGCGCAAGCCATCGTCAGCAAGGACAATCCGCTCACCGCGCGCGTGCTCGTCAATCGCGTATGGATGTATCACTTTGGCGCGCCACTGGTACGCACGACCAGCGATTTCGGGTTGCGCTCTGAGCCGCCATCTCACCCCTTGTTGTTGGATTATCTCGCGTCGGAATTCATGAACAACGGCTGGTCCATCAAGAAGCTGCATCGCCTCATCATGTCCTCCAGCACGTATCAACTGAGCAGCGTGAATAACCCGGCCGCGGCGAAGATCGATTCGCAAAACCAACTTTTGTGGCGCATGAATCGCCGCCGCCTGGACTTCGAAGCCATGCGCGACACATTTCTCGCTGTCGCCGGAAGAATCGATTACACTATCGGTGGACGGCCGGTCGAACTCACCAGCGAAACGTCCTCACCGCGCCGCACGGTTTATGGATTTGTTGAGCGCCAGAATTTGCCCGGCATGTTCCGCACCTTCGACTTCGCCAGCCCGGACACGAGCAGCCCGCAACGCTTTTCCACCACCGTGCCCCAGCAGGCTTTATTTTTGATGAACAGTCCTTTCATCGTGCAACAAGCGAAAGAACTTGCCGATCGCGACGAAGTGAAAGCTGCAATGACGGACGAAGAGCGGATACAGGTGATGTATCGCATCGCTTTCACGCGCCCACCCGATGCCGATGAACTTCGCCTCGCGAAAGAATTCCTGGCCGCCCAACCCGACGAGCACGCTTCCAGCGATGAGCAACCCAAGCGCCTCAGCACCTGGGAACGATTGGCACAGGTCCTCTTGCTCGCCAATGAGTTGATGTTCGTCGACTGATCATTGAAAAAAAATCCCGAGATACCTCGCAAAGCAATTTACCGGCTCTCGGTTTATCTGCGGTGTCTTCAACGGCTGAAGAGCAATGGCATCCGCACCGTCTCCAGTGACGCGCTCGCCAAAGCTGCTGGCGTCAAGCCGACGCAACTTCGCAAAGACCTCACTTACCTCGGCCAATTCGGCACGCGTGGCCTGGGTTATGATGTGGAATTGCTCGCCACGACCATCGCCGATCGGCTCGGTGCCAACAGTTTGCAACCCGTTATCCTCGTGGGTGTTGGCAGCCTTGGCATTGCATTGCTCGCGTATCGTGGCTTCGAAAAAGAAGGGTTCGAAATCATCGCCGCGTTCGATGCGGATACGAAACGCAAACGCAACCGGCAAATTTCCCAGCCGATTTACCCGATGGAAAAACTGAGGGCTTTCGTTCGCGATCACGGCGTCAAAATGGCGGTCCTTACCGTTCCAGCCACGGCGGCGCAGGAAGTTACGAATCATCTCGTCGAGGCCGGGATTTACGGCATTCTCAATTTCGCGCCGCTGGTCTTGCAGGTCCCCGAGGAAGTTGTCGTCAATAATGTGAATCTCGCGATTGAGTTGGAAAATCTAAGTTATTTTATACAGGAGTAAATCCCGTTATCCTCATCGCGCGCTGCATTTCGCGATTTTTCATGAACGTGTTCCACACAAACCTCGACCGATGATTCTCAGCCATTAACATCGTGATGCCCACATCGATTCCAATCACATCCGGATTAAACCAGTTCGTGTGCGGATTAAACGCATCGATGAATCCGTAGCCCTTCCAAATTTTTTCTCCGAAACGTTCTCTCATTTTCCCCAGTGTGTGCAGTGTATCCTTGGGGAGAAAAGGAATCGATCCCGCCGCAGCGCAGGGCACCAGCGTGCCGTCCAGCTTCCCGTGCTCCGGCGGCCCGCCCCACGCGCGATAACCCTTGGCCGAATCGGATGCAGTGATTCCCCAAATATCTTCGCTGAACTCTGGAAAGCGCGCTTTCAGGTTGATGCAAAACTGCCTGTGCGCTTTGGTCGCCAATACTGAATTCTGAAAATAATCGGTGTAATTGTCCCGCTTCCCGGCGAAGTCGAACCATGCATGCGAATATTGATGGATGAACAAGGGATCGTTGACCGTAATGAATCGCAGCCCTTCATACTCAAACACTGGGCGTCGCCACGCATGCCAGCTTTCCGCGGGAATCGGGTGCGTCGGCGAACCGATCGCGAGCAAATAAAGCAGCATGTGCTCGCAATAGGCATCCCAACGATTCTTCAGAAATCCAGTGTCCGGCTTCCATCCGTGCGACAAACATTCGCCGCCGTTCAGCATCCATCGCCAATCGACCCGCTCATAAATCTTCTGCGCCAGTCTGCGAATCCGCGGATTGCTCCAGTATTGCCCGCACGTGAGCACCCCGCAGATCAGCAACGCGGTATCGATTGAGGACAGCTCGCAATTCCAAAGGCGCGTGCCGTTGGTGACATCGATGAAGTGGTAGAAGAACCCGTGCTCATGCGGCAGATGCTCCCACAGGAATTCGAGCGTCGCCAGCACCCGCCGCTCGATGTTGGCCGCGTAACCGCGTTCAGCACCGATGCACAAAGCGGTTAGTCCGAACCCGGTCGCGGCGATGCTCCCAATGCGGCGCGGGTCCAATTGGCCATCCGCAAGCGCGCGGTCCTTCACCAGACCCGTATTCGGATCAGCCGCTTCCCAGAAGTACAAAAACGCAGTGCGCGTTAGATCCTCCAGCAATGCGGGCGGGGCGGGCATGGCAAAGACCATCGCGCCGATCCGTCCAATCGCTTCACGCCGACTGATCAAGCTTGGCAGCACACAGGGGATTCTCTAGTCTGTTTGCGTGTCCACGCAATCCTACATTCATCACCACCGCGTCACGTACGGGGAATGCACGATTGCGAACCATGTCTATTATGCGCGCTATCTCGACATCCTCGAAGCCGCGCGCGGGGAGTTCTTCCGCTTCCTCGGCCAGCCGCTGCTCATGTGGCAGGAGCGCGATACGATTTTTCCCGTGATCGAATGCAACTTGCGTTACAAAGCGCCCGCGCGCTACGACGACGTCCTCTCCATCGAAATGAAAGTTGCGTCCATCGATCGTGTCCGGCTCAGCTTTGTTTACGTGGTGCGGGATCGCGAATCCGGCCGCGAATTAGTGCGCGGCACGACTTCGCACGTTTGCACCTCCACCCAGGAGAAGCCCAAACGTATCCCGGACGATCTGGCACTTTCGCTGAGGCCGTTCGTCGGCGAACTGGGGTCTGTTTCCCGTTCCAGTTGACGAGCGCGCCAAGTGCATCAATTTTACTGCCGACCATGGCGCAAATAAAATTCGGGACCGACGGCTGGCGGGCAATCATCGCCGAGGACTTCACTTTCAAAAACGTCGAACGCGTTGCGCAAGCGACGGCAGACTACTGGAACGCAGATCCCGCGCCAGGCACCGACAAACTGGTCATCGTCGGCTACGATCGGCGGTTCCTCTCGGATCAATTCGCGCGCACCTCCGCCGACGTCATGCGGGCGAATGGGTTCAACGTTCTGCTTACGTCGCAGCCAACCCCCACACCGGCGGTCTCGTATGTCGTAAAGGCGCGAAACGCGGTCGGCGGCGTAATGATCACCGCCAGCCACAACCCTCCCGCCTTCAATGGGTTTAAGTTAAAAGCTTCCTTTGGCGGCTCGGCGGAACCGGCGATGTGCCAACAGGTCGAAGCAATGCTCGATAAGAATCCCGTGGCCTCCGGCGGCACTGCGAACATTGAAGTCGCTGACATCAGGTCCGACCATTATCGCGCCATCAAAAAGTTGGCGGATTTCAAACGCATCTCGCGCTCGCGGTTGCGCTTTGCCCATGACGCGCTTTTTGGCGTCGGCGCAGGCTGCTTTGAGCAGTTGCTCGCGGGCACGACCTGCAAAGTCACGACCCTTAACGGCGCGCACGATCCGAACTTCGGCGGCATCAATCCCGAACCGATTCCGAAGAATTACGCCCGCAGTGCTGCGTGGCTCCGCACCCATCCGCACGATATTTGCCTGGTCACAGATGGTGATGCCGACCGTGTTGGCGCGATGGATGGCCGCGGCAATCCGCTCAGCACGCACCAGGTGATTTGCCTGTTGCTGCAGCATTACGTGATCAATCGCAAGCAGAAGGGCCGCATGATCAAGGCGCTCACCACTACCTCCATGGTTGACAAGATGTGCGCGGCGTACGGCCTTGAGTTGGTAGAAACCGCAGTCGGGTTCAAATACATCGCCGCGGAAATGCTCAAAGGCAATTACGTGCTCGGCGCAGAGGAAAGCGGCGGCATCGGCTTCCCCGGCCATGTGCCGGAACGCGACGGCATTCTCGCGGGCCTAATGCTCCTTGAGTTGCTCGCGGTAGAAAAAGCATCGGTTAACAAATTGATCGCGCGCCTCGAAAAGGAATTCGGACCGCATCGTTACGCCCGAATCGATACGCACTTTCCGCTCGAGAAACGCGCCGCGCTCATGGAATTCTGCAAATCCAATCCGCCTTCCAGGTTGTTGCGTTCCCCTTTGAAAGACGTAAAGTCCTACGACGGCGTCAAGTTCATCGGAGAGGATGGCTCATGGTTGATGCTCCGCGGTTCCGGCACGGAGCCGATTCTGCGGATTTATGCCGAAGCCGGGTCAGATGCCGCTGCCCAAAAACTCCTGAAGCTGGGTGTGAACCTTACTGAGCAAATCCGCTAAAAATGTGAATAACTAGGGTGGGTTTTTACCCTATTGTCGCTGGGGTCCAATTCTCTCATGCTCGGACTGCGAACTCAGTGAACAACCAACGTCGTATGGATGATATGCGGCGACAAAAGAGAGAGAATTGACATGAAGGTCCTGATCCAGAATCCCCTCACTTTGTCTTATTTGCAGAATGTCGGCACATGGACGTCCGACCCCGAAAGGGCATACTCATTCCGTGACAGTCGCAGCGCCATTCAGTTTTGTCTGCACAACGATATGGAAGATATGCAGGTGGTCCTGAAAGGCGAGGACGACCGTTTCGATGTCCAGGTGCCTGTTGGCCTCCAGCCGAGTTTGGGAGTTGTCGCGCAGGCCTGGTGAAGTTTTTGGGTTGGCGCGCGGCCTCGCGGCCGCGCGCCGAGGGATGTTACACGTCG
>DATENK010000126.1:0-3613 GCA_035275085.1 Verrucomicrobiia bacterium
ATCCACACACCTTAATGCTTTTGAACCCAATAACTACAGGTGTGATCCAATCTTTTCAGGAGACGTGGTTCGGCACATTCGGCACGTAGCGGCAGAAGGCGAATTTGAGTTGGCGAAGAGGTAGCCGCAGCTGGTGGTGTCGCCGGCGCGGAGGTGTTTTGGGCGGATGCCAAATTCGCGCAGTTTGGAGGCGAGCCAAAATAGAGTTACGAGACGTGGTCAGTCACACATCAAGAAGCCAAGAGCAAACAGATGCTGGTCGACCCCTTGACTCTGTCCTAGGCATATTTTTGCCGCTCCTGACGCTTGCGTACACTTGCCTGACACCCGAGTTGACACTTGCAAACCTCGATTCGGATCAATGTTTATGCGGGTCCTGACACATTGACACTTAAAAACCCCCAAGGGGGGTCCCCCCCGGGATGCCTTCTCGCTGAGTCGCATTCGGATGCACCAAATATTTGTTGACTGAATAGTAAACTAATGTTAAACATCTCTCGTATTGGATTATGGGCCGTTGTAGTGACGCAAAACAAAGATTGATGGAAGCCGTTCTGGAACTGATCTGGAAGGGCTCCTATGGCGCAACGACCATCGATCAGATCTGTGATAGAGCGGGCGTCAAAAAAGGCAGCTTTTACTACTTTTTTGAGTCTAAAGCCGATCTTGCCGTCGCGGAGCTGGACGCTGACTTCAAGGTGAAACGGCCGGTTTTTGACGAGATTTTCTCGCCATCGGTCGCGCCCCTTGAACGCATTCGGAATTATTGCGGTTACATGTTCAAGCGCCAGAGCGAACTGAAATGCCAGTGCGGATCAGTATTAGGCTGCCCGTTGTTCACGCTCGGCGCCGAAGTTTGCAACCAGGAGGAGAAATTGCGCGCGAAGGTCCAGGAGATCATGGATACGCACGCCCGGTACATCGCAACGGCTGTCCGCGACGCGCATGCCCAAGGACTGTTCCAGGCTGATGACGTCTCCGCCAAAATTCGTATGCTTGGGGCCTATATCGAAGGTTTGATGACCCAGGCGCGAATTCGAAACGACGTGAATGTATTGAAAGAAATGTTGCCCGGGATTTACCAAATTCTGGGTGTTAAAGAAACGCAGGCGAAAGCCGCTTAAAAAATTTTGTCGATCAATTTTACTAAACAGTCAACTACATACGTTATGAACAGCACATTGGAAACTACGGATGCCATCGCCTCCAACGACCACTCTGCCTTCCGGCTCTACGTCCGTGAGGTCGGTCAGACGAAACTGATCACGCCGACGGAGGAGCGTGAACTCGCCCGCCGGATCAAGAAAGGCGATGTCGAAGCGCGTGAGCACATGATCAAGGCCAACCTTCGGTTGGTGGTCAAAATCGCCCGCGATTACGAAGGGCTCGGGGTGCCGCTGCTGGATCTTATCAGCGAGGGCAACATCGGCCTCATGAAGGCCGTCGACCGCTTCGATCCTAACAAAGGCGCCAAATTTTCCACCTACGGCTCCTATTGGATCAAGCAGGCGATCCGCCGCGCCCTGGACAACCAGGCGAAAACGATTCGTCTGCCGTCGCACGTCGTCGAGCGCCTGAGTGTATTGCAACGCGCCGCCACCAAACTCACCGAAGAGCTTGGCCGCGAGCCGAGCGACGAAGAACTGGCCGCCGAAACGGGTCTGAGCGAGCGCAAGGTCAAACAGTACCGCCATGCCTCGGCCACTCCGGCCTCGCTTGACGCGCCGATTGGCGACGAAAGCGAGTCGAACAAAATCGCCGATATCGTTGCGGATGAGAAGGCGACGCTGCCTTCCGAAGAGCTGTCCGCGAGTATGGACCTGGACCTCATGCAGGAGCTCCTGGGCGATTTGAACGAACGCGAAGTGACGATTCTGCGGCGGCGTTACGGACTCGACGGCGAGCAGGAGAAAACGCTCGAAGAAATCGGCGTCGATTACGGCCTCACCCGCGAGCGCATTCGGCAGATCGAAAACGCCGCGCTGACCAAGCTGCGCAAGCGGATGGCAAAGCGCGATGCGATGCATTTCGCGGCCTGATCCAATTAGCCGAACATAGGCATTTGGGGAGCGGTAGCTTCCGCCGTCTCTGGGGGACGTTACGCGCAGGAGCTGCCGATTTCCTCAACGTGCCGGGCGGCACGGCTTAGACGACTTTCGCCGCGGGGACTTCCCGTTCCATTTCCGCGGTCGTACCCCAATGCCAGCGAAAGCCTTTTGCGAGATTCAGCAAATCTTCGGGACGAGGCGGCTTAACCAGATAGCAATCGGCGCCGAGTTCGTACGCGCGGCGAATGGTGGACAGATCGTCGGCCGCGGTGAGAATTACGATTAGCAGCATCTGACGCTCGAAAAAAAGGCGCGCGCGCTGCAAGACGTCAAAGCCAAAAATGTCCGGTAAACGCAGGTCCAACATCATGATGCTTGGAAAAGGGAATCTTAATCTCGGGAACTTGCCTTTCCCATGAAGGTAGTCGAGCGCATCCTGCCCGCTTTGCGCCATGTAAATGGGATTGTCCAGGTGAGCATGCCTTAACGCACTCTTGAAGAAGAGAATGTCATCCTCGCGATCCTCCACGAGTAGAATAGGTTTATTGAGCGGACCCATTGGGAACCCGAACAGTATGACACACCGTAGGACAGTACAGTGGAGGTACGATAGTGGGTCAAAACCCCATCGGAAAAGTTAAAGAAAAGCGGGGGGGGCGTGCAGCGCGTTAGTTACGCGTTGCAATGCGGCGGGCGCGCATTTGCAAAGCGGTTTCATATAGAGCCAAGTCGGCTTCGTTCAGTGCGCGCAGTTTCTTCTCGGTGTCCGTATCGAGTCCGTCCGGTTTATAATCCTTATGCACCGTCGGGCGCTCTTTTGTCATTTGCTGTTTGGGCCAGCCCATCTGCCGGGCCAGGTCATCCAGGTCCTCCTGGAAATGTTCTGATATGCCAACGAAATGGAACTCGTCGAGGCTGCGACCACGCAAAAAGATGTTGTGCAACAGGTTCTGCAATTGCGGCAATTGCGCGAATTCGATCAACGAGAGCTTGTTTTGGATAACATGCTTGTGCAGCGAGTGCGGCAACTCGGGCTTGCTCAGCCAGAAATAATAGTGCGACAGCAATCGCTTTATGGGATGGCGCAGCCACGTGATCCGCTTTGCTTTCGGCGCCTGCCGGTCGTACTTGCCCGCCCAGAAGTGGCCGTGAATGGCGCGGATGGCGGGCGGCGGGGGCTTCCGATCCTGCTCTTCTTTCCAGGCGGTGAAATTTTTCTGGAAAGGCATCTCGGGGTCCATGGGCTGGTCGACTTGATCGCCGAGCAACCGATCACCATAGATCTTGTGCAGGACCGTGGAAAAGCTGGTGCCGGCGCATTTCGGAATGTGAACAGAGATAAGTTCGATCATAAATAAAATACTTACGCTGCAGCATTCCCGCCGCGTGGCATGATTCCCTGCTTGCGCGCCATGGAAGCAAACACTCCTCGGCTTTGGAGCAATTCGTCGAAACCGCCACGCTCAACAACACCGCCGTTGGCAAGCACGATGATTTCGTCGCACGCTGCGAGCGTGGAGAGCCGATGCGCAACGCAAATCACGGTGCGGTTTTCCGAAAGGCGG
>DATENK010000127.1:0-6797 GCA_035275085.1 Verrucomicrobiia bacterium
GCAGCTCGATCCAAAAAATGCTGCCTTTCCCTGAATCGCTTTCGACTCCGATGACCCCATGCATCGCTTCCACCAGGCCCTTCGATACTGCCAATCCAAGCCCGGTTCCTTCCACTTCGCTATCGTCTCCGCAAATCCGTTCGAATGGGATGAATAGCTTGTCCATTTTATCCGGCGGAATGCCAATCCCCGTATCAATAATCGAAATGCGCAAGGCTCCCGAACTCGGCTTACGGTTGAGATCGCGTGGATCCACCGGACGCAAGCTTGGCTCGCATGAGATTGTCACTGTGCCATCGAATCGATTGTACTTCACCGCATTTGCCAACAAGTTGAGCAACACCTGTTTCAACCTTTGCCGATTTGCGAATACATAATGTGAGCTACTTATAGCCGTATCGCCCATCAGCCGCACCTTGTGAGAAATTGCCAGCGGCCGGATCAAATCCATCACCTCGCGCACAACTTCCCCGACGGGGACGGGCGCCAGCGAAATTTCCAAACGTCCGGATTCAATGCGCGAAAACTCGAGTACCTCATTGATCAAGTCCAATAAATGTCTGCCCCCCTTAAGAATTTGGTCCACGCTCTCGCGGTCGGGCAGCGCGGGGTTGCTTTCCAACACCTGCGCGAATCCGAGGATGGCATTCAGCGGCGTGCGCAGTTCATGGCTCATGCGCGAAAGGAACTGGCCCTTGGCATTACTGGCGTGCTCGGCTTCCTCTTTGGCGCGACGGATTGTTTCTTCCGCGCGCTTGCGTTCGACCGCATGTCGCATGGCCCTCGCGAGCAGGGGGGCATCCACGCGTCCCTTGGCGAGGTAATCTTGCGCGCCGGCACGCATGGTCTGAATGGCGATCTCCTCATTTGTCTCACCGCTCAAGACGATGACGGGCAGCTTGGGAGCTTGCCCATGTATTCGCATAAATGTATCAAGCCCGCTGCTATCCGGCAGTGAAAGGTCCAGCAGCACCAGATCAACGTCCGCTGACTTCAACCGTTCGACGCCTTCCGCCGCAGTATTTACCCGCTGCAAATAAAAGGGGGGAATGAAATTGGTCTCCTGCTCCCGATCGGTCGCCTGCGCCTGGCTCAACATGCGCTTCAAAAGCTCAGCGTCGTTGTTGTTGTCTTCTACCAGCAAGACTTTGATCGGCTCTCTCATTGTTGGCTTCTCGTCGCGACAGCGGAGCAGAAAACATGCCCTGCCGGCAGGATGCGCCCAGGCAGGAGCGACGTCGCTCACAGCGCTCGCGTGCGCGCAGGTGCCTATTTGGAATTTACAGTTCAGGTCACACGGCCTACAACAACCCCCATGACTTTGCGTGTTTGGAGTCTCCTGCTCCTTTCGATCATCGCCGCGACGGCGCGGGACCCGCTCGCGTTGCATCCGGAAAATTCCCACTACTTTTTATGGCGCGGCAAACCGACAATCCTCATCACCTCGGGCGAACACTATGGCGCGGTCATCAACCTCGATTTTGCTTATATCACATATCTGGATACCCTCAAAGCCGATGGCCTGAACCTTACCCGCACCTTTTCCGGCGCTTATGTTGAGCCGCCGGGCGCCTTTAACATCGCCCGCAACACCCTCGCGCCCTCCCCGGGCAAATACCTTTGCCCCTGGGCCCGCAGCGATACCATGGGCTACGGCAATGGCGGGCGCAAATTCGACCTCAGTCAATGGGACCCTGATTATTTTTCGCGCCTGAAAAAGTTCATCACCGCAGCCGGCGAACGCGGCATTGTGGTGGAGATGAACCTCTTCTGCCCGTTCTATGAGGAAGCCCAATGGAAGCTCAGCCCCATGAACGTCACCAATAACGTCAACGGCATCGGCAATGTCGCGCGCACAAACGTTTACACCCTTGATAAACACGGCGGCTTGCTGGCGGTACAGGAAGCGATGGTCCGCAAAATCGTCCTGGAACTGAACAAGTTCGACAATTTGTACTATGAGATCTGCAACGAAGCCTACTTTGGCGGTGTCACTCTCGAGTGGCAGTACCACATCGCTGAAGTCATCCGCGACGCCGAGTTTCCACTCAAGCGCAAGCACCTGATCTCGCAAAACGTCGCTAATAACAAGGCGCTCATTGAGGATCCACATGAAGCCATTTCCATTTTCAATTTCCATTACGCCAGCCCGCCTGACACCGTGGCGATGAATTACCACCTCAACAAAGTCATTGGCGATAATGAGACCGGCTTTGTCGGCACGAACGATTTTCCCTATCGCCGCGAAGGGTGGGATTTCATTATGGCCGGCGGCGGGCTATTTAATAATTTAGATTATTCCTTCACGACCGACAATGAGGACGGCACGTTCCGCTATCCGTCAAAACAGCCGGGCGGCGGCAATCCTGGCTTTCGCAAGCAGATGCGCGTCCTCAAAGACTTCATCGATGATTTCGATTTCATCCACATGCACCCGGCTACTAATGTAATCCATGCCGTGGTGCCCACCGGGATTTCCGCGCGCTGCCTTGGCCATCCAGACACCGGCTACGCGATTTACGTCTGTGTCAGCCCGAAGAGTGTCGATCAGTTTTCCGTCGTCTGGAGCGGCCAGGTGCAGGCGCCCCGGACGGGCGAGTACACATTCTATACCCTTTCCAATGATGGCGTCCGTTTGATCCTTGGGGATCACGCTCTGATTGATAATTGGACCGATCATTCCGCAAAGGAAGATTCCGCGAGCGCAAAGCTCGAGGCCAACAAAAAGTACCCGATCAAGCTGGCCTATTACCAGGGCGGCGGCGCCGCCACCATGAAGTTATATTGGGCCTACACCGGCCAGCCAAAGCAACTTATTCCCTCAACGAACCTTTGGGTCACGGACGCGTCTGCCAACGGCCTGACGGGACAATACTATTTTGGGAAAACGTTTGATGACCTGAAGATGACCCGCAACGATCCAACCATCAATTTCGATTGGAACAACAAATCGCCGTTCGACAGTCCCAAACCGGTCGGAATGCGTTCTGCAAATGTTCAACTAAATCTCCCTGCTGGAAATTTCGACGCGATCTGGACGAATACCCGCAACGGCCACACCGAGCGTCATGACAAAATACACCACGGCGGCGGCATATGGTCGGTCGTGTCGCCAATGTTCGAAGAAGATATCGCGCTCGCCATCCGTAAGTAATTACTGCCCGAAATTCAGCAACCGCTGCAGTCCGCGCGAACGGATCGGATATTCGCCCGGCTCAAACAGCCCCCGTCCCGCCGCTTCCAGGTCCCATTGCATCAGAAACCCAATGCTATGCGCGCCGCGATCACCGTTGCGCAGCGCATCCACCCCGTATGCATAAGCAACGCTCATTTGCCAGGTTTTCGTTGGCCGCCAGCGGATCCCGGCGCCGACGCCCGAATGCCATGACCCGGGTTGCTGCAGACCTTCCAGGTATTCTGTCACCGCGCCCGCAGCCACGAAACTCAGCGCCCACTTGCTCTCCGGATCCAGCGGCAGAAGGTAGTTAGCGCCGAGCAGCGCAAATCTTTTGGCGCTAATCTCCTGAAAATAATAACCCGGTAACGACAAGGGAAATTCCGCGGCGAGTGGCAAAAGCCCCCCGAGCCTATAGGCGCTGAATCGATCCGCCTCTGATGTGCCTCCAATGGTCATGCTGATAGCGAGGTGGTGCGCCCAATTCGTAAACGTGTAGCTAATGAGCGCCCGCGCCCAATACAGATGGCTCAGCGGCTCAACCCGCCGATCTCCGTTGAACCCGTAGCGCCCGGAGTCCGTTCGCGCTTGTGCTTCATACCAGGCCGATAATTCGAGCCCAAACTCAGGGCTCATGGTGGGTTCGATACCGCCCCACCGCAGCCCCGTCCGAAAATTCCATGTTGAACGATCATCGGGCACCTCGAACGTGTCCGCGGTCTTATCATCGCGGGCATAAACCGAGTAATGATTTTCCACTCGAAAGACTCCGGATAGAGGAATCATTCTGCCCGGATTAAAGAGGTGGTACAAACTCGCTGAAACTCCTCCGCCATGTCCCGTAAACGATTCGGATTCCCTGAACTTCCCATGCCGGATTTCGGCGTAGCTGTCGGCAAACCCGCCGCCATGGAGCCCCAGGCCGATGTCAGTGTGCGGACCGAAAACCTGCCTGATGCCAAGCTCGGTATCCAAGTACACGGGCGCGACGGCCAGCCGGAGCGTGAGGTTTGTCTCCAAAAATTCCGGCAGATTGAGATAATAAAACGCGTACCCGCTCAGTGGGCCTTTGCCTTGAATCGGTTGATTGTATCCCAATTGGATCAACTCGCGTTTCGCGGGATCGATCTGTCCATGCGCCGAACATGCCCATCCCGCTACCGCCAAAATCAGAGCCAGCCCGCTCGGTACCCTCGCCGTTTCCGTTGCCATTGCGCGCATATTCCTAGTGCAACAGTGCCGGCCTTGTAAACCATTGTCTTGAATCGCGTCTCTGCTACCTTCATCTCGGGTTATGGCATCGCCTGAAAAATTCTCCTGGGAACATTTTCAAAAGTGGTATTTCGAATACCCGCGCCTTGGTTTCGCGCTCGACCTCAGCCGCGTCAATTTCCCGGATGGCTTTCTCGAATCGATGGAGCCACGCATGCAGCAGGCCTTTGCTGCTATGGACGCGCTCGAAAAAGGCGCTATCGCCAACCCCGACGAAAAACGCATGGTCGGCCATTACTGGTTGCGCAATCCGGCCCTGGCTCCGACTCAGGAAATTCGCGACGATATTACTCGGACTGTCGCTGATATTAAGGCGTTTGCGGGTGAGATTAATCGACGTAAAGAGTTCGACCAGTTGCTTCTGATTGGGATCGGTGGCTCCGCCCTCGGACCCCAATTCGTTTCACGCGCCCTTGCCCGGCGGATGCCCCTGCACGTTTTCGACAACACGGACCCGGACGGTATGCAGCATGTCCTGAACAATCTCGAGTTGAAGCGCACCTTGGTGCTGGTGATCTCCAAGTCAGGCGGTACGAAGGAAACGCGCAATGGGATGCTCGAAGCCGAAGCGGCTTTCAGACAGGCCGGCTTTGATTTTGCAACGCACGCGGTGGCCGTGACGGGCGTCGGCAGCGAACTGGACAAGGTCGCCTCCAAAAACGGGTGGCTGCGCCGGTTTCCGATGTGGGATTGGGTCGGGGGCCGAACCAGCGAGACGTCAGCCGTCGGATTGTTGCCGGCCGCGCTCCAAGGAATCGACATCGAAGCTCTGATAGACGGTGCCAGATCTTGCGATCTAGAAACCCGTGACCACAATATGTTGCGCAACCCTGCGGCCCTTTTGGCGCTAGCGTGGCACGTTATCGTTAACGGAGTTGGATCGAAAGATATGGTGATTTTACCTTATAAAGACAGCTTGGAGTTACTTTCGCGTTACCTCCAGCAGTTAGTTATGGAGTCGCTTGGAAAGGAATTGGATCTCTCGGGAAACCCCGTTAACCAAGGCCTTAGCGTTTTCGGAAACAAAGGTTCTACCGATCAACATGCTTATATTCAGCAGCTTAGAGATGGTATTAACAATTTCTTCGCCATGTTTATACGTGTGCTATCGGATAGCGGGAAGTTACAGGTCGAAGACGGCGCAACCACTGGTGACTACTTGGACGGCTTCTACCAAGGAACTCGCCAGGCACTGGCAGAGCGGAATCGACAGTCGATTACGTTAACGTTAAAGGTTATAAGCCCATTTTCGATTGGATTGTTAATTGCACTCTTTGAAAGGGCCGTCGGTTTTTATGCGTCCCTGGTCAACGTAAATGCGTATCACCAGCCAGGCGTGGAAGCCGGGAAAAAGGCGGCGGAAAATGTCTTGGCACTTCAGCGAAAAATCGTTGCTCTGCTCCCCGCACGTGAGTTGACGGTCGAGCAAATTGCTGGGAATCTTGTAACGTCGCCGGAAACCGTTTTCCACATCTGTGAGCATCTGGTCGCAAATAATCGGTTAACCAAATCTGCAGGGCCAACTCCGTTTGCGGCGAAATACGGGTTGCGGTAGTTTGGCTCTTCTATGTTCCTCTATCCCAAGCAATATGACGTTATCGTTGTCGGCGCGGGACACGCTGGGATCGAAGCGGCCTTTGCTTCCGCTCGCATGGGCTGTGATACTCTTCTCCTCACCATCAACGCGGATACGATCGGACAGATGTCGTGCAACCCAGCCATAGGGGGGTTGGCTAAAGGGCACTTGGCGCGGGAGATCGACGCGATGGGCGGCGAGATGGGCAAGGCGACCGACATGACCGGGTTGCAATTTCGGATGCTGAACACGAAAAAGGGTCCATCTGTCTGGGCGCCACGAGCGCAGTGCGATAAAAAGGCTTACCAGTTTCGGTTGAAGTGGCTGTGCGAGCGGGAGCCGAATCTCGATGTTCGTCAAGGGCAGACCTCCAAACTCGTGCACAAAGATGGGCGAGCGGTCGGTGTCGAAACTACGTTGGAAGTTCGGTATCTCGCCAAAACCGTGGTCGTGACGACTGGGACGTTCCTTCGTGGACTTATGCACATTGGGTCGAACCAACAATCTGGTGGCCGAGCGGGCGAAGCAGCGGCCATGGGGTTGTCGGGATCTCTGAAGGAGCTTGGGTTGGAGCTTGGCCGACTTAAGACGGGGACGCCTCCTCGCCTGCTTCGTCGCTCCATCGACTTTTCAAAAACGACCGAGCAGCTTGGTGATGAACCAGTCCCGTATTTTAGTTACTGGAAGGACGATTTGTTCCACGTGGAACATTCCTCTCTCTCTCAGAGAAAATATCCGCCAAACTCAATCTTGGATCGCATTGGGGGCCAATTG
>DATENK010000128.1:0-3791 GCA_035275085.1 Verrucomicrobiia bacterium
AGCCTGATCGCCTCGATCTGGCGCGATGGCTGGTGGCTTCCGACAACCCATTGATCGGTCGCGTGGCGGTGAACGACGTTTGGCAGCATCTGTTCGGACGCGGTTTGGTGAATACGCCGGCGGATTTCGGCACGCGCGGTGAGCGGCCGTCGCATCCCGAATTGTTGGATTGGCTCGCGACCGAGTTTCGGCGGTTGAAGTGGAGTCGTAAAGCGTTAATCAAACTGATCGTAATGTCGGAAACCTATCGGCAGGCATCGCAGTTCCGCCCGGATCTCACCGAGCGCGACCCGCAGAATGTGTTGCTCGCGCGCCAGAACCGAGTGCGCTTGTCAGCGGAGAATGTTCGCGATGCGCACCTCGCGATCAGCGGCTTGTTAACGCGCAAAGTCGGTGGTCCAAGCGTGCGCCCGCCAATGCCCGCGGACATCGCGGCCATTGGTTATGCGGACGGGATTAAATGGAAGGAAAGCCAAGGGCCGGACCGTTATCGGCGCGGCCTTTATACGTTTTTCCAGCGGACCGTGCCCTATCCGATGCTGATGACCTTTGACGCGCCGGACTCGAACACGACTTGCACGCGGCGGGAACGATCGAACACCCCCCTGCAGGCGTTGACACTTTTGAATGACGGAACGTTCTTTGAATGCGCCCAGGCGCTGGGGGAGAGCTTCGCCACGTTATCAGGCTCACGAGAACAAATCATGGCGCATGCTTTCAAACGTTGCTTTGGTCGCGTCCCCCGCGCCGAAGAACTCGCGCGGCTCGACGCATTTTTCCAAAAGCAGCCCCGTGGCCTCGCCTGGGTCGCCGTGGCTCGCACGCTGATGAATCTCGACGAATTCAATACGCGCGAGTGATAAGTTAAAACGCCTCGACGCGTGGCTGCCAACTAATTACGTTTTCGCCCCATGCGACTCACCACCTTTTCGATGTTGCTCTTGCTGCCCGGCACCTGCTGTTTTGCGGCCTTCGGCAGCTCACCCTACCTTTTGCTTGGGCCGATGCTCGGTCACACGAGCTCCACAAACGCGCGTGTGTGGGTACGCGCTTCTGAACCGGCGCGTGTTTCGATTCGCATTTCCAGTGATCCCGAGCTTTCGCACGCACGCACAATCTCGGGCCCGCGACTGACGACGAACACGGCGCATGCAGGCGAAGTGTTCATCCCGGGATTGCAGCCGAAGACCGTCTATTACTATACAGTTCTGCTGAACGGAAATCCTGCACTCGTGCGGCCGTATCCATCCTTCACCACGCCGCCGGTGGAGGGTACCGATGGCCGCATCCGGTTCGCATTCACATCCTGCGTGGGTTTTAAGGGCTACGACGCGGCGGCGGGTTACGCAGATATGGCGACGCGAACGAACTTCGATTTGCTCTTCATGCTGGGAGACAATCATTACGCGAACACGAATGATCTCGGCACTCAGCGGCGATTCTACGCCGACCAGCGCCGGCAATCCGGCTGGCGCGAACTGACGGAGCGTGTGCCCACTTACGCCATTTGGGACGATCATGACTTCGGTCCCGACAACAGCGACGGCACGATGAAAGGCAAGGAAGTCTCATTGCGGGCTTTCAAGGAGCATTGGGCCAACCCCTATTATGGAGAAACGAACAATCCCGGCATTTACTCGCGTTTCTCGCGCGGTAACGTCGATTTCTTCCTGCTCGATGGCCGCTATCATCGTTCGCCGAACAAGGACACCAACCTCGTCAAAAAGACCATGCTCGGCCCGGCGCAAGTGCAATGGCTCAAGCGCGAGTTGCTGCTTTCGACCGCCCCCGTGAAGATCATCTGTTCCGGAAGCGAATTTCAGTCCAACGGCACCATTGATTCGTGGGCCAGTTTTAAACGGGAACGCGACGAACTCCTGGATTTTCTGCAGAACGCCGAGATTTCGGGCGTGCTGCTCATCTCCGGCGACCGGCACTACACCGCCGCATACCAGGTCCGCACGAACTGGATTGAGATTACCGTCGGTCCGATCGGCAGCAGTAACGCGGACGGCAAGAACGTAAGCGAAATGTTTTTAAATTACAGCCCCACCAAGAGTAAATTCTATTGCGTGTACGATATCGACACCCGATCGCGTCCTCCTGCTGTGACGCTCGAAGTCTATCGTGCGGCGGAAGGCCTCGCCCAGCGGCGCGTATTCACCTGGGATGAAGTCACGGGCAAGACGAAGATCAAACCTCTAGCAGCCCCCGCGAAAAAGGAGCCGGAGAAGAAAGTCACCGCTCGCGAATAAACGCGTCAGCGCACTTCCGCTTTTGGGGGGGTTGCGTACGCGGCCCAGATGCGGTCGAGTTGGGCTTTGTCGGGCGGACCTTCGTGAATCACCAAACGATAACACGCGATGTAAGGCTTGCCCGGTTGCATTTCGAACTCGCCCGCCTGCTGCGGGGCGAAATTGAAGAAGGGTTCGGTGGGATGCACTCGCATGGGTTGCGGTGCGCGGAAGTTCTCAGGATGCCCCATAACCGTAATGCCAACATGCTGGCCATCAATCGTTCCGTGCATATCGCACCAGCGCGCGCGCATGGTGTGACTCTTCTCGCGATCCGTCACGCCATCGCTGGTGAGGAACTGAACGGCGTCTTTGCCGTTCCATGCCCAATTACCGCGCAAGCCGATGCCCCCGTAGCGATATTCCGGAAACTTCAGCGCGGTCGAAGTGCACCGTTGTGTGCTGACAAGATCGAACACCCAGAATTTCTGATCGGGAAACCGGTTCAGGATCCGGACTTCCCAGTCCTCCTCGATCGCGGTCTTCGGTGCGCCGCTGGTAAGGTCAACGTATCGGTGTTTTGCGGTAAAGCCGCCATGCGCGACGCCGGACCATTCATTTGCGACGCTCACAAATTCCACAAGGCCTTTGCCATCGCCCATGTTCCAGAAATCTGTCGGACGGCCTTCGAATTCGGCATTCGACCATGCAAACCAGACCCCGTGATGATGAATGTGATTCGGCGG
Source organism: Verrucomicrobiia bacterium (assembly GCA_035275085.1). GTDB lineage: Bacteria > Verrucomicrobiota > Verrucomicrobiia > Limisphaerales > DATENK01 > DATENK01. Next base: position 2,981 of record DATENK010000128.1, read on the forward strand.
AAAATCATCAGTGATTACCTTTCCTGAAAGCGAGTAAATTGGGTGGATGTAACCGCCACGGCGGAAACTCGGTTTTATGTCCGTTCGCGGAAACTCTCCCGGCTCGGCTTGATACTCCAGCAACGTCTTGCCTCCGGCGCTCGCCTTCAGTTTCTTGCCCGTGCGTTCGAGTTTCACCCCCTCCGAAGGCGCATTGCCTCGGCCGAGTATCAGCTTCATGTCGCCTTTGATTGTCGGCACCAGCACCCACCCGCGAGAGCCGCTTTTCTGAACAGGATAAGTCCGCCCCTGACCATCGGTAGCCGAATTCGCTATCGCTTCCTTGGGCAAATCGAACTCCACGAGCGTCTGGTCGCGTGCTACGTCGCCGGCATGGATCACCAGCGTCTCCCCGGCAACTGCGGCCTTTGTGCATAATAACGTAGCCAAAGTGAGGTTTTTCAGCATCGCCGGAGAATAGCGGCCCGCTAAGCGTTGTCACGCCGGAACAAACCGCTGCCCATGGCCTATCAAGGAAATCCCTGAATTGTCCGAAAAGATACATAGCCCTGAGCTGGCGGGCAGAGGACACTTTTGGGCTGAAACGGCCCGGTTTTCTGGCCTTTGACCGCTCGCAGGCTAGAAAGCCTAACCATGTCAAAGCCGCAAAAGCTGCCGGAAATACCGCCGGACATAAATTTGTTCGAGATTCCTCGAAAAAAAGCGCCAGTCACCGAAACGCCCGCCGCACCGCCGCCGTCGCCCAGTCACTCCCATTCCGCGCCGCCCGGCAAAGGCGATTCCCAGATGAAATATTGGGAGCAGAAGGTCA
>DATENK010000129.1:0-13541 GCA_035275085.1 Verrucomicrobiia bacterium
GCGAACGGTCATGAACGCCGCAGCGTTGGACCGCCGCATCGCCGCCTGCTGCATCTCCGGGCACTTCAACGATCTCGTGCCGAAGATGGTCACGCCCTCAAGTAACTACACCGCCTTCATCGAAACCCAGGAAGACTACGCATTCTTTCCGGGTCACTTCCTCCATTTTACCGACGCCGACGTCGTTTCCCTCATCTGCCCGCGCTCGGTCTTCATCGAGCAAGGGCGGCAGGATCGCGTGGCGCATTGGCGAATGTCGCAAGCCGCGTTTGAACCCGTCAAAGCAATTTACGACAAACTTGGGATTGGCGAGCGCGCCGTTTACTCAATTTTCGAAGGTCCGCACGAAATCCATGGCGTCGACGCGTTCAAATTCTTTGACCGCTGGTTGCAGAGATAATTGGGGATTGGGTTTTGGTGCTTCTCTGGGTATTGGTGATTCGTGCTTGGGTATTCGAAGCTGCTGTTGTTGTTCGTGGCCGCCACCTGTACTGCCAGCGGCTCAACAAATGACTTCCTTCGAGTCGTCCGCTATTACGCCGACACAATGCTCGACCATGGACGTGATGTTTACGGGCCGCAGAAGAGCGGGTTAGTCCTCAGCGCGCTCGATCGCGCCACGCTTTCGCCGCTTCAGGTCCGTCCGGCGGCGCCCGGAGGCATTCGTCGGGGTGATCGCCCGGGGCGCGCGTGGACCGCCATGAACGGCGCGAATCCCCACCTTGATGAGAACCTTCTGCGCATCCTTTACACCTTATCGGAGATGGCCAGCGAACAACGCTACGCAAATGCAGCGGACGAAGAAGTGACATGGTTCTTCCGGAACACGATGTCACCTAAGACGAGCCTGCTCCCCTGGGGCGAACATCTTTCGTGGGACACCATGCTCGATATTCCGATCAGCGGTGGCGACGAAATGATGCACGAGTTCGCGCGGCCGTGGGTGTTGTGGGAGCGTTGTTATACGTTGGTGCCCGACGCCAGCACAAAATTCGCCCTCGGGCTTTGGGAACATCAAATCGCAAATCATAAGACTGGCGGCTTCGACCGCCATGCGCCCTATTTCGAACACGGGCCGGTCGACGGTAAAGACTTTCCACGCCACGCGGGCTTTTACATCGGGACATGGTGTTACGCCTGGAAATACACCACCAACCAGGTTTTCCTCGAGGCCATCGAGAGTTTACTTGGCCGCTTCGAACGCAAGCGTCGCCAGAAGGATGGTTCGGAGGTCGGCACGATTGGGCCGTTGGATTGTCATCTAGCCGCAGAAATGGTTCCCGATCCACTCGCGGCCCGGCTCCGCACGTTCGCGCAAAAGGAAGATGAACTCATTCTGCCCGATCTGCGCAAACAATTGGATGGACAGACTGGCGCTTGGCCGCTGTGGCAATCCGGTTACAGCGCGAGCACGCTGGCCTCCTCCGCCATGTTTTGTTGGGCGCGCTATCAGCAAACCTCGAACGCCGCTTACCGGGAATTGATTCTGCGCTATGCGGATCATTATGCCGGCTCGCGGCCCGAAGAAGATGTTGACGCATGGCCGATGAGTTTCGGACACGCGATCAGCACGCAAGTCGCCGCTTACAAGCTGAGCCGCGACTCGAAGTATCTCACGCAGGCAGAGCGTTTGGGTCGCATGGCAGTGGAAATCTTTTGGCAGGACAATCCGCTCCCGCGTGCCAGCATGCACACGGGGCATTACGAAACGATCACCGGCGCAGATTCATTGGCTCTCGCGCTGCTTGAGCTGCATGCGGTAACGCGTGGGCTGACGAACCTGATTCCTGCAAACACAATTGATCGATGAATAAAAACATGCGTAGCAGCCGACGTAAGGAGGCTCATTTTAAACTCAGAACCTCCTTACCCCCGCTCCTTCTCGGTTTTCTTCTTTCCGCCACCTGCCTGCACGCTGCAACCAACACGCCCGTCGCGGCCATGCCCGTCCCCACCTCGCCCTATCTGCCGCGCATCTACAAGTTCGTAGAAGCCCTGCTCGAAGACGCGGCGAGCCGAACCAACCTCCATCATCACCAAAATTTTCTCCGTGTGCTCTATACCCTAAGTGAACTGTCCACCAAACCGAAGTATCGCGAAGCCGCCGATGGCGCTTTGCGTTTATGGCTCGCCAATGTTCCGTCACCGAACGAACCTATTCAGCGTCCGTGGATGCTTTGGGATCGTTGCTTTCAAGTTGACCGTGTGGCGAGCGAACGTTTCGCGCTGGCAGTTCTGAAAAATCAAATCCGGAACCATGCTGGTTTTTATCTCCGTACATGCGCAGCCGCGTATGCGCATACAACCAACGCTGCATTCCTGCCCGCGATCGAAAGTCTTGTGACCCCCTTCGAGGGTTGTGTGCCGCTCTCCTTCGCCATTGATTGTGATGGCTCGGCCAGTCTTCTGCCCGAACCGCTCTCGTCCACATTGCGACGCTTGGCGGACGCGAGCGATGTCGATATACACAGTGGTGCGTCACCCCAAACGGCCATGATCTACGTGTCGCGGTACGAGAACACGGGAAGAACAGCTTTTCGCGATGCAATTCACTCGGCTGCCAAGCAAAACCTGAAATCCTCTCGTGATCTCCCGCCCATAAGTCTCGGTCACTCCATCAGCCTGCAACTCGCCGCATGGCGTTCTACAGCGCGTCAGGAGCATTTGGACAAAGCGCGCGCCTTCGGCGATTTCGCCCTCACCAAATATTTCACCGAAAGCCCAAAGCTCATTCCCGGCCTGGACACGCTCGCACTCTCGCTGGTCGAACTGCATCTTCACCTCCTCTACATCACGGCTGTTCGCTACCCGCCGAACATAGTGGACCGATGAAGACAAAAGAGGCGCCACCTCGCAGCAACGCCTTTAGCACGATGGCGACTGGTTGCTTTTTTAAGAAGCGGACAATTCCTTGAAAGGATTGAACACTTTGAGCCCCGGTCGTCGAAAGTCCCGGTCGTTTCCGGTGACAATCGTGAAATCGTGACGGCGTGCAGTCGCGGCGATATAGCTGTCCTCTATAGGTATCGGATCGCTGGCTTGCTCCAGGAGCCATTTTTGATCCGCCCAAACGTGAGCGGTCGCAATATTGAAACTCAGGACCCGTCCCTCTAAAACCTCCAGGCTCCGAGTGAGCCATTCTTGCAGTCGCGATCTGGTTCGACCTTGCTTTGTTCGCACCCAATAAGCGATTTGAGCGATAACGATCGTGCTGGTGTAGCAATCTGCCTGCTCGCGTTCCAGCCACTCGATCACTGTGCGATTGCCATGCGTTTTTATCGGCTGCGACAATACGTCCGCGTCAAGGAGCCACTTCACAGCTTCAGTTTCTTCGGCAGTTCATGGCTGCGTGGCGGAAGATCATCCATCGGGACCGGACACTCTTTCCACACCTTAAGCCAATCAGCCTTGCGTTTGACCCGACGGAGGGTCACGACGTCCTCGTCGGGATCAAAACTAGCGTCAAATTGATCACCTGGTGTGGCGGGTGCCAACGCGGCCGGAATGCTCACACGGCGCTTTGCATCGAGCGTTACGATCATCGTGGGATTATCCCACCATGATCTTCAGATGTCAAGACACACCTCCCCGCTCAAATCCAAAGGTTCTTTCCCCAGCCGTTTCGCCTCTTGACCCTCCGCCTCCAAAAGGCTATCGTCCGGCCGTGATTGGCAGTGTTCGACAGGTCAGCGTCGTTCTGGTGGTAGTAGTACCCCCGGCAGCCGGCGGGCCTTGTCGAATCTAGAATAGATTTTGACGAAAACCCACGGCTGGCAACGGTCGTGGGTTTTTTGTTGCCTGACGGCCGCCGATTACAAATGTAAAGCTATGAGCAAATCGACCAAAACACCGGAGAAGAAAACGGACCGCCAGGGCGAGAGTCCTCGCGAGCCGCGTGGCGAAATGGGCCCCTTGATGCAAGGGTGCGACATTCTGGTCGCTTGCCTTGAGCGCGAAGGCGTAGACACGATTTTCGCTTACCCGGGCGGCGCCAGCATGGAATTTCACCAGGCCCTCACCCGCTCGAAAAAGATTCGCACGATCCTGCCTCGGCACGAACAGGGTGGTGCCTTCGCCGCGGAAGGCTATGCCCGCGCCACGGGCAAGCCCGGCGTTTGTATGGCCACCAGCGGTCCCGGCGCAACCAATCTCGTTACCGGTATTGCCGACGCCTTCATGGATTCTATTCCCCTCGTCGCCATCACCGGCCAGGTTCCGCAAGCAATGATCGGCAAGGGTGGTTTCCAGGAAACGGATTTCTTTGGCATGACGCTTCCAATCGTCAAGCACAGCTATCTGGTTACCGACGTCAACGACATCCCGCGCATCATTAAAGAAGCGTTCTTCATCGCCAAAAGCGGCCGGCCTGGTCCGGTCGTTGTCGATGTTCCAAAAAATATTCAGCAGAGCAAGACCCAGCCAATTTTTCCGGAGTCGATCCAGATCCGCGGCTACGAAGTGGATTGCCGCGTCAGCGAAATGGCCCTGAACGAAATCATCGGTCACATGGAAAAGGCCGAACGTCCGGTGCTTTATTGCGGCGGCGGCATTATCAGCGCCAACGCCGCCGAAGAATTGCGCGAGTTCGCCGAACGCACCGGCATTCCCGTAACCACCACCATCATGGGTTGCGGCGCATTTCCGGAAGATCACCCCCTTTCCTTGCGCTGGCTTGGAATGCACGGCACCGCCTACGCCAATTGGGCCGTCAGCGGCGAGTTCGAGAAAACCGGGGATGTCGCCAACAAGATCGCTCCCGGCGCGGACTTGTTGCTTGCCTTTGGCGTGCGCTTCGATGATCGCGTCACCGGCAAAGTCGAGAAATTCTGCGAGACCGGGACCATCATTCACATCGATGTTGATGCGTCCGAGCTCAACAAGAATAAGCCCGCGCATTTGCCGATTGTCAGCGATATCAAGTACGCCCTTGGCCGCTTAAACGAATTACTCCGCAAACGCCCGATGGCGAAGAAGTTCACCGCGTGGCAGGACCAAATTGCCAAGTGGAAAGCGAAAGCGCCCTTCGGCTATCGCATCACGCAAGAGGTGATCACATCTCAACACATGATCGACCATCTTCAGGGGCAGGAGAAAGAAGTCATCCTGCCTCAAATGGCGATCGAGATGCTTTATGAACTGACCGGCGGCGATGCCATTATTACGACCGGCGTCGGCCAGCACCAGATGTGGGCCGGGCAATATTACCGTTACAAGCATCCCCGCCAATTGCTCACCAGCGCCGGCCTCGGTGCCATGGGTTACGGCTATCCTGCCGCCCTCGGCGCGAAGGTCGCCTGTCCGAACAAACAAGTCATCGACATCGACGGCGACGGTTCATTCCTGATGAACGTCCAGGAACTCGCTACAGCCCACATCGAAAAAATTGCCGCCAAAGCCCTCGTCCTGAACAACCAGCACCTCGGCATGGTCGTGCAATGGGAGGACAAATTTTATCAGAGCAATCGCGGCCACACCTATCTAGGCGATCCCGAGAACATGAAAGCGATCTATCCCGATTTCGTGAAGATCGCCCAGGGCTTCAACGTCCCCGCGGAACGCGTCATGTATAAGAAAGATCTGCGTGCCGCCCTCCAGCGCATGCTCGACTCCAAAGAACCGTACGTTCTCGATGTCATCGTTCCTTACACCGAGCATGTACTCCCGTTCATCCCCGCCGGGAAAACCGTCGCCGAGATGATCTGGAAGTCATAACCTGGTCGGAGCGCGCATAACCTCGCCGCAGGCCTCTACAACGTTATAGACTGCGGTGGCGGAGCGAAGCGGCGACGCCGCTTTGACTTCGCCACCCGATTTGGACGGATGTTCAACCTTTGGGTAAGATTTGAACTCTTTCGCCGATCTTGAGCATATCTACTAACTCTCGGTTACAGTTTTGTCTTCCCAAAACTCCGTGTTCATGTGATTATCTTCGTTGAGAGATCCACCACTGGAGGAAGGCGGAATTAGCCTTCGTCTAGTAATCGCTCGAAAGTCCAGGTAACCCGATTATCCTTGTGATTCAAAGGATACAAGCGGAAGTTCGTCGCGGCTCGCTGAGCCTGCCTCGGCTTAACTCGCTTTCTGAAGTCATTTGTCCTCTGGTGGCTCTGCTGTTAAGTGCGGGTTTCACATACGCCCAGGGCTCCTTCACATATCAGGGACTACTCCGCGACACCAATGGGCCAGTCACCGGTGCCGCTAACATGCAGTTTCAAATTTACCAGGCAGCTACTGGGGGCCTGCCGCTTTGGCAGGAAACACACACGGCCGTGCTCGTAAGTAACGGTTTCTTTTCAGTGACGCTCGGAAACACCATTGCCATAAGTTCGGCAGTTTTCAGCGGCGCCCCGCGTTGGCTGGCCGTCTCCATTAACGGAAACGTTGAGTTGGCTCCGCGCACACAACTCGGTGCCACGCCCTATGCCATTACGGCCGGCAATCTGTCGGGGCTCGTGCCTTCCAATTCGCTCGCGGGGACATATTCCGCCCCCGTGATCTTTGATAGTCCCCGGAATAGCTTCATCGGGAATGGTTTAGGCCTCACGCTCAACGCATCCCAGCTAAGCGGCGGCATCGTGCCGGACGCGCGTTTGTCTACCAACATCGCGCGAACAGACGAGGTTTGGTCGCTGAAGGATATAACCCCAGCAAGCTTCAATACGATTGTCTATGTTCCGGCCGCGGGGCATTTAACCAATGTCCTCGCCAATGCGAGCAACGACATGATCATTCAACTTGCGGTTGGCACCAACCGGATCAGCGCGTTCCAGGGCGCCAACAATCAGGGCTTCGATGCCCACCTTAGGCTGGTTGCCAAAACCAATGTCACCATCCGAGGCCACGGTTGGGGGAGCGTCATCGACTCGGCCACCATCGGCACGATGATCAGCATCTCGCACTGTTACGGCATCACTATCGAAAACTGCGCCATCATTGGGACGCGGGCATCGTTTAATTACCCGACGCCTCTGTTTAGCGCGATCAACATTTATGGCACGAACAATTATTTGACCTTCCGTAACGTGTGGTTCAAAAACCATGCCGATCACGCCATCGTTCAGGGCTCGGGCCCAGGACCAGAAGGTAAGAATAGTGCAGATGTCCTCGTCGAAAACTGTGTCTTCGAAGATATTGGCGCCACCAACTACAATGTCGGTGCCGACCCCGACGGCGTGGCCGTTAATATCGTCGGCACCCGCCAGCGCGTCAGGGGCAACAAATTCATCCGGTGCCGCCTCGGCATCGAATTTGAAGGTACGGTGGTCACCCCCATCGAGGACGCTGTCATTGAGGACAACTACTTCCTGGACGGCCTGCAAACGGCAATCATTAACTTCTCCTACGCCCAGTCGCCCGGAGATTACAGAAGCACCTCCATCCGGAACAACGTGTTTCGTTTTAACAGGGCTATCGGATGGGGTGGCCAAATGCACGGCATACACCTGGAAGGTTTTGCCAAATGCGAAATTGAGGGAAACACTTTCCAGAATACCGATTTCGCCATCTCCCTGTTAACTTACAAAGATGCTGCCTCGAATTGGACGATCAAAAATAATTCCATTCGTGATGCAGCTTCTTTTGGAATCATCTTAAGTTCTTATGACGCAACACGTCTTGTCGATACGCTCCAAATAACGGGTAATTACCTGACCAACACTTTCTGGGACGGCATCATTTTGAATGGAATCACACGCTCGTTGATCGCCGGCAACGTTTTTGATAATGTTAACGTCGGTGGCAATGGGGGTGCATCTCTTCGCATTCAACCCGGAGTTACTTTTTCTTCAGGAAATCGAGTCGTGAACAACATATTTGCAAGGTCAGCGTCCGCTTCACCCATCGTCGTTTTTGCCGCCGGCACAACCAATAATCATGTCGAACGCAATGAATTCATGCACGTTCCGACCGTACCATGGATCGACTTGGGTGCTGGCAATGAATTCCGCAACAATTGGATCGGCACCAACCTCGCCGTTCGTAGCGTCGTCCTCGATCTAACGGGCGTCACGAATTGCACGCCGGACATGACCATCGGATCCCCCGGCACTGCTGTGATACGCCTTGCCGCGTTGAGCCCCATGACCCTTAACGCCACCACAAGCATCAGCGATGGATATTTCGACCGCCAGAGTCTCGAACTGGTCGGCACCAGCGACGTCAACACGGTGACGATCATCGACGGCTCGAATGTTGAGTTACCCGCAAACGTCACCCTCGGCGCGAACGATTCGTTAACCTTGGAATACAGCGCGGTCGACGGCATTTGGAGACAAAAGGCCGCCTCCAATAATTAAATTGTTGCGGGCAGGTATGCTCCTCAGGAGGACCTAAGAGGAGCTACGAGGACCTGGGAGGACCTAAAAAATGTAGAAACCGAACCCATGTTCCACCTCCTTGTATGCGCTTCTCGGCCTTAGTAAGCCCTTTCACCGTCCGTTACGGCCGAAAATCTTAAATCCCTAACGAACTTCGTGCTTATTCGTGTCCATTCGTGGTTCACGTTCCATGCGCCGAAATTTTTCGACCTGCAGGCACCATTTTTCTATGCTCCGGGTCGATGGCGACGGACACGCAGTTGACTCCGATGATGGCGCAGTACCGCCGCATCAAGAGCGAGCTGCCCAAGGACGCGCTGCTGCTGTTTCGCCTCGGAGACTTCTACGAAATGTTCTTTGAGGACGCCCAGATCGGCGCGCAATTGCTGAATATAGCGCTCACCAAACGCGGCGTGATCCCCATGTGCGGCCTGCCGTTTCATGCGGCGAATTCGTACATTTCGCGCCTGCTGAAAGCAGGCCGCAAGGTCGCCATTTGCGAACAACTCGAGGAGGCCAAACCGGGCCAGCTCGTCAAACGCGAAGTTACCCAGATTCTGAGTCCCGGCACACACTTCGACGAGCGCATGCTCTCCGCCGAGAAAAACAACTTTCTTGCGGCAGTTTTCGCGTCCGGAAAAACTTTCGCCATCGCGGTTGTGGATCTTACGACCGGCAATTTCCGCGCCACTGAACTGGACAACGAAAGCGCATTTCTCACCGAGTTGGAACGGTTGCGCCCCGCCGAAATCATTCATCCGGCAGAAGCGGCCGCTTTGCGCGGACAGATCGACAAAAATTTCCCGATTGTGATTGGGCACGAGGACTGGGTCTTTGCTCCTGAGACCGCGATCTTCACTGTGCGCGAGCATTTCAAGGTCGCGACCCTCGATGGGTTCGGCCTGAAGGACCGCACGGCCGCGATTGGTGCAGTCGGCGCCGTCATCCATTATCTGGCACAACATCTCCGTCGCGATATCTCGCACCTCGCCAGCCTCTCCTTTTACCAACCCAGCGATTTCCTGCATCTCGACGCGACCACGCTGCGTCATCTGGAAATACTGGAACCATTGCACCATGATGCGCCGAAAACCTCTACGCTCTATGGCGCACTGAATCGGACGGTAACGCCGATGGGCGCGCGCAAACTGCGCGACTGGCTGACCCAGCCGCTCGCCAATACGCGCGATATTCGCCGCCGCCAGGAAGCCGTGCTCGCATGGCTTGCCGATCCCGAAACCCTGGAACACTTTCGTCGTCAGCTTAGCGAGGTCCATGACCTTGAACGGACCATCGGCCGCCTCAGTCTCGGTTCCGGCAATGCGCGCGACCTGATCGCTTTGCGCATGGGATTGGAACAATTGCCCGCGCTCCGCAAGATAGTCTTCAGCCTCGCAGCCCCGTCGCCTGAGTCGTTCTTCAAAGAGGAAAGCAGTGAGACACCGCTCATCAAAGAAATCGCGCAGAACATTTTCGAGCAGCCGCAGCTCGTGGATTTGATTGCACGCGCGATTGCCGATGAACCGCCCCTCGCCGTCAAGGAAGGCGGCCTGATTCGCGATGGTTACGATGCGAACCTCGACGAGCTTCGCACCGCCATGCGCGGCGGCAAGGATTGGATCGCGCGTATGCAGCAGCAGGAAATCGAAAAGACCGGTATCGCTTCGCTCAAAGTGCGCTTCAATTCCGTGTTTGGCTACTTCATTGAAGTGACGAAGTCGAATCTCGAAAAGGTGCCGGCGCATTACATCCGCAAGCAAACGATCGCGAATGGCGAGCGTTTCATCACGCCCGAGCTGAAGGAGATGGAAAGTAAAATCCTTGGCGCCGAAGAACGCAGCGTAAAGCTCGAATACGAACTATTTCTCAAAGTCCGCGAGCAGGTTCTCGGCTCCCTCAAAGCCATCCAGGACACCGCCTCGGCCCTGGCGCAACTCGATGTCCTCGCCGGTTTCGCCGAGACCGCCCGCCTGCATAATTATTGCCGTCCGAAGATTGGCGAAGAAGGCGTGCTCTGGATTCGCGATGGCCGGCATCCCGTCCTGGAACGCAATCTCATGGAGGAGCGTTTCGTCCCCAACGATGTTCATCTGGACGGTTCCATCCAGATTGCGCTGATCACCGGCCCGAACATGGCCGGTAAAAGCACTTACATCCGACAAGTCGCGCTGCTGGCGCTCCTCGCGCATACCGGCTCTTTTGTTCCCGCCGCCGACGCGCGCGTCGACTTGATCGATCGCATATTCACCCGCATCGGCGCCAGCGATGATCTCGCGCGCGGGCAATCTACTTTCATGGTCGAGATGAGTGAAACCGCCAACATCCTCAATAACGCCACCTCGCGCAGCTTGATCATCCTCGATGAAATCGGGCGTGGCACTAGCACCTTTGATGGCCTGAGCCTCGCGTGGTCAATCGTAGAGTATTTACACAACCAGGTGGGCGCAAAAGCCCTGTTCGCAACGCATTACCACGAGCTTACCGAACTTGCGGCGCGCCTCCCCCGCGTGCGGAACTTCAATGTTGCTGTCCGCGAATGGAACGACCAAATCGTGTTCCTGCGAAAAATCGTCGAGGGCGGCACGGACAAAAGCTACGGAATCCAGGTCGCGCGACTCGCGGGTGTTCCTAAAGCCGTGGTTGAACGCGCAAAAACTATCCTGCGCAACCTTGAAGAATCTGAACTCACGCCCGAGGGTACGGTGCGCCAAATCGCGCGGCATCGCGCCGAACGCGAAAAACTCCAGTCGCTCGAGCCCGCGCCACAGATGGACTTATTCGCGAGATGAATCCTTCGCCCCCAACACTGCGCGTCCGTAATGGCGATTCATGCGCGCGATGAATTCCAAGCGAATTTCTTTCGGGCAAACGGCTTCGCACGAGCCCGTCACGGTGCAATTGCCAAACCCCTCCGCATCCATTTGGCGCACCATGTTAAGCGCGCGACGCTGGCGTTCCGGCTGGCCTTGCGGCAGCAGGCCGAGGTGCGAAACTTTTGCGGCTACAAACAGCATTGCGGAGGCATTCTTGCACGCCGCCACGCACGCCCCGCAGCCGATACACGCCGCCGCATCCATGGCCTGATCGCTCGCGACCTTGGGAACCAGAAGTGCGTTTCCGTCCGGCGTACCGCCGGTGTTTACGGACACGAAGCCGCCCGCCTGAATGATCCGATCGAATGCGGAGCGATTCACCACCAGATCTTTGATAATCGGGAAAGCTTTCGCGCGCCAGGGCTCAACCGTGATCGTCTGCCCATCTTCAAAGTGTCGCATGTGCAACTGGCACGTGGCCGTCCCCCGAAACCCGCCATGCGCGACACCGTTGATCATCAAGCTGCACATGCCACAAATGCCCTCGCGGCAGTCGGAATCAAACGCGACCGGATCTTCGCCGCGCGCGATGAGTTGCTCGTTCAGCACATCGAGCATCTCCAGGAACGACATGTCCGGGTTCACCTCGGACAAGGGATACTCAACAATACGGCCTGGCTCGGACGCGTTCCTCTGGCGCCAAATACGAAGGGTGACGTTCATTTATAAACCCTTGTCGTCATGTGCACTTCCTCGTAATGCAACGGCTCTTTGTGCATCACCGGTTCCTTGCCCTCGCCCTGGTATTGCCAGGCAGCGACAAACGCGTAATTGGCGTCATCGCGTTTTGCCTCACCATCGGGCGTCTGGAACTCCTCGCGGAAATGGCCGCCGCAGGACTCGTTGCGCATCAGCGCATCGCGCACGAGCAACTCGGCGAATTCCATAAAATCCGCCACGCGACCAGCGGCTTCGAGATCCTGGTTCAGCGATTCGCCTTGCCCCGTAACTTTCACGTTTTTCCAGAATTCCTCCCGCAACGCCGGAATGGTTCGCAACAAATCCTTCAATCCAGCCTCGTTTCGTGCCATGCCGCACTTGTCCCACATCAGTTTGCCCAGTTCACGATGGAAAGAAGTGACGGTGCGCTTTCCATTAATTCCCAGCAGCCTCTTGGTTCGATTGGCGACATCCTGCTCCACACGTTTGAACTCCGGGTGACTGGTCGACGGTTTCGCCTGTTTAGATGATGCCAGGTAGTCTGCCAGCGTGTACGGAAGAATGAAGTATCCATCGGCGAGCCCTTGCATGAGCGCGCTTGCGCCGAGCCGATTTGCGCCGTGATCGGAAAAGTTGGCTTCACCCGCCACGAACAACCCGGGCATGTTGCTCATCAAATTGTAATCCACCCATAGGCCGCCCATGGTGTAATGGACCGCGGGATAAATGCGCATCGGAACTTGGTATGCATTCTCGCCGGTGATCCGTTCATACATGTCGAACAGGTTTCCGTAGCGTTCGCGAATGCCACTTTCGCCGAGCCGTTTGATGGCATCCGAAAAATCCAAATACACGCCGAGACCGCCGGGCCCAACTCCGCGCCCATCATCACACGCTTCCTTGGCGGCACGGGATGCAATGTCCCGCGGCGCGAGATTGCCAAAGCTGGGATATTTTCGTTCGAGAAAATAATCGCGGTCTGGCTCTGGAATCTGGTCGGACGGACGCTTGTCGTCTTTCTGTTTGGGAACCCAGACCCGCCCGTCATTGCGCAAGGATTCAGACATCAAGGTCAGTTTCGATTGATGATCGCCGCTCACCGGAATGCAGGTCGGATGAATCTGCGTATAACAAGGATTGGCAAACAGCGCGCCTTTCTTATGCGTGCGATATGTGGCGGTGACGTTGCAACCCTTCGCATTCGTCGAGAGAAAGAACACATTCCCGTAACCGCCCGTTGCGAGCACCACCGCATCACCCGCGTGCGATGAAACTTGGCCCGTAATCAAGTCGCGGACCACTATCCCTTTCGCGTGCCCATCGATCAGCACGACATCCAGCATCTCCGTTCGGGGGAACATCGCGACACTGCCGCGAGCGATCTGACGACACAAGGCCTGGTAAGCGCCAAGCAGCAGTTGCTGCCCCGTTTGCCCGCGCGCGTAAAAGGTGCGTGACACCTGCGCGCCACCAAAGGAGCGCGTTGAAAGCAGGCCGCCGTACTCGCGCGCAAATGGCACCCCTTGCGCCACGCATTGATCGATGATGTTCACGCTGATTTGCGCCAGCCGATAAACATTCGCTTCGCGCGCACGAAAATCGCCGCCCTTGATCGTGTCGTAGAACAGCCGGTAAATGCTGTCACCGTCGTTCGCGTAATTCTTCGCAGCATTAATGCCGCCTTGCGCCGCGA
>DATENK010000130.1:0-6379 GCA_035275085.1 Verrucomicrobiia bacterium
ATTTCGAATGGGCGCGATTGCTGTTTCGTGCGGAAGAGGATAGCATGCTTGCCCCATGGAATTTGATCGAGCATGCGACGCGATTCGATCAAATCCACCGTGCTTTGGGCTTCTTCGTCGTCACTTTCAAAGCTGGCGAGGACAATTTTTTCGCCGTCCCCTTTTTGCGACCAGAGGTTCTTACCGCGCCGTCGCAGATTATTTTTGATGACGGAGTTTGCTGCGATGAGGATGTTGTTGGTGGAACGATAATTCTGCTCGAGCTTGATCACCTTCACTTCGCGAAAGTGCTTTTCCATGTCGAGCAAGTTGGCGATTTCAGCGCCACGCCAGCCGTAAATGCTTTGGTCATCGTCGCCGACCACGCAAAGATTGCGATGTTCCTGCGTGAGGAGCTGAATCAGTTCGAACTGCGCACCATTCGTGTCCTGGTATTCGTCGACCATGACGTAACGGAAACGTTTGCGACATTCCTCCAAAGCGGCTGGGTGCTCGCGAAAGAGCCGCAAGGTCAGCAGCAGGAGATCGTCAAAATCGACGGCGTTGCAGGCGCGGAGCGCGGATTCGTAGCGTGACACGATGTGTTTGGCAAGCGCGACAGAGGTTTCATCGGCATAAGCGCCGGCCTTGAGCGCGCCATTCTTAATTTTCCCGATAATGCCGAGCACTGCGTAGGCATCCTTCTTTTCGTCGCGCGAGGAGATATGGCTAAGAATCTTTTTCACCGCGTTAAGTTGCTCCGAGTCGTCATAAATCACGAAATTGGGTTTGTAGCCGAGCTTTTCGATGTGCTTGCGCAGGATACGCACACAGAGCGAATGGAACGTGCAAATGGTAGGTTTTCCTGCATCTGCGGGCTGTTTGGGAACGAGCTTCGATATGCGTTCCTTCATTTCACGCGCGGCTTTGTTGGTGAAGGTGACGGCCAGGATGTTGGAAGGCGATATGCCGCGCTCAATCATGTACGCCACACGATGTGTGATGACGCGCGTCTTGCCTGTGCCTGCGCCTGCCAGAATTAAAACCGGTCCCTCCAATGTCCGCGCCGCGAGCCGTTGCTCCGGATTCAAGGAATTCAGATTCACCATCGCGTCACCGATTTTACGGAGATGATCAGGACCGAGCAAGCGAACGTGAAAATTTTTCAGCCGCTAACAACGCGAATCGCGTTTCAGGGGCTTTTACAGAAGTCGTTGAAGACGCGCCAGATGGCGTTGGTGGAGGGACGAGCGTGGATGTAGCAGGCGTATTTGAGTTTTAGCGGCGAGTTCGTGGAGATGGTAAGGGGCGCATCGAAAGTAAGGCTGGCGCCCATCCAGCCGTCGTTGCGGACGTGGAAGGTAGCGGGATGGTTCGGATTCGAAGGATGGTCCATGAGGGTGACGCCTTCGGTGGCTTTCGCGGTGATGGGACCGGAATAATCGACCCATCGGGCTTTTTTCCACAGAACGGCGGGTTCGTTGATGGCGCCTTCGGAATTCAGGATGCGTCCGCCGCCATCGTTGACGCCGATGGTTTTGGCCATGCGCACGCCGATGAGGCCAAAAGGAGTTTTGCCGAAGGTGACGTCGCGTCCGGCGGGCTGCAATTCAAGATCGATGGTGAGCAGCCATTCCTTGTTAGTCAGCATTTCGGTGCGGGTGAGACGGTGTTCGACCAATAAAACGTTGTTGCTGGCTATCCACGCGCTCTCAGTGAGGATTGCCGCGGCGTCCGGACCGTCATCGAAACGCAAAATGCGGCGATGGACAATTCTGCCTTTAGCGCGGTCGTCCCAGAAGCTGATGCCGTTGACGTCGTTGTGTGAGATCCAGATGGAATTGTGGTGGCTGTGGGATTCAGGATCGTGCGGGTGCCCCATGCGGGTGAGGGAACGGCCGGACAGGCCGATGACGGGAAAAACAAAAGGACGACGGAGATCAGGACCAAAATGGTAACGCGCGATTTCGTCGCCATCGCGCTGGAAAGAGATTTCGTGGTTCGGGAGGGGAATCGCCTGCATGAGAGGCACAGGCGCAGAATGACAAATGTGCAATGACCAATGTCCAAGGAATAACCATGCACCGATGGTCAGGTTAATTGGAACTTTCTTGGGCATTGGAACTTGGTCATGTTATGTCACAGCCATTTTTTGCGCTTGAACCACCAGACGGTGATGGCGGTGGAGATAACGGTGACAGCGATCGCGATTTCGTAGCCGTATTTCCATTTGTACTCGGGCATGTGCAGGAAGTTCATGCCGTACCAGGTGCCGACGAGCGTCGCGGGTGTCGTGATGACCGTGATGAGGGTCAGCAATTTTACGACTTCGCCCGTTTGGTTCGAGGACATGTTTAAATAGACTTGCAATATCCCGGTGAGCGAATCGGTGTACCCTTGTGCGAGCTCGGAAATGTGAAACAGAGCGTCATAAACGTCGCGGTAGTATGGAACCAGATGGGGACGGATGAGCTTGAACTCGGCTCGGGCGAAACGCGCGAGGACTTCGCGTTGCGGACCGATGATCTGCCGCAAGTGTAAAACCTCTTTCTTGATTTGCAGGATGTGGTTGAGGGTGGAGCGCGTGGGGCTTTGGATGACCTGATCTTCGAGTTCGGCTATTTCGAGGGACAGCTCGTCGAGGGCGGGCTTATAATTCTCGACGATACCATCCAGCAAGGTGTGCGCGACGCGGTCCGGCGCGCGGGCGACATGGACGGTGCCGCGAAGGCAGCGGTCTTCGGTGGATTGCACGCTGCGGAGCGGGACTTCGTGGTAGGTAACGAGAAAATTTTTGCCGAGAAAAAAGTTGAGCTCGCTGGTGGCGAAAACGCCGTCTTTGCGGCTGTAATCGACGGCGTGGATGACCATGAACAGGTACGGCGAGAAGCGGTCGCCTTCTTTGGGTGTGTATTCTTCGACCTTGGGAGAGGGACTGACCTTAACGCAATCTTCGATCGAGAGCGGGTGGAAATGAAAAATATCCTCCAGGATCCTTCTGGTTTCTTCCGGCGTTGGTTTTTCCAGGTCAACCCACAGGAACAGATTTGTGTCCGCGAGCAGCGTCGGCATGAGGAAGGTATCGACGTCCTTACTGTGGAGGCGGCCCTGGGTGGTGAAAGCGAGGGAGCGGATCATGATCAGAGATTGGCACGAATCGCGGCCAGGAGGTCGGCGTAAGTTTCAACGGCCTTGAAGCGCAGGAATTGTTCCTGAATGGCTTGCGGCGCGCGAAAGAATATACCGACATTCGCTTCAGCAAGCATGGCGGTGTCATTGAAGGAATCGCCCGCGGCAATCACGTGGTAATTCATCGCGCGGAAGGCGGCGACGGCCTGGCGCTTTTGGTCGGCGATGCGCAAACGGTAATTTACGATTCGGCCGTCCACCACTTCCAGGCGGTGGCAGAGCAACGCAGGCCATTCGAGCTGGCAAAGCAGTGGTTTGGCAAATTCCTCGAACGTGTCCGAAAGGATAATCACTTGAGTGAGTTCGCGAAGCGTGCGCAGGAAGTCGACTGCGCCTTCGAGCGGGCGCAAGGTGCCGATGACGTTTTGGATATCGCTCAGCTTAAGGCCGTGTTGATCCAGAATTTTCAACCGGCCTCGCATCAGTACGTCGTAATCGGGAATGTCGCGCGTAGTGAGGCGCAACTCCTTAATCCCGGTTTTCTCAGCGACGGCAATCCAGATTTCCGGCGTCAACACCCCTTCCATGTCGAGCGTCACAATCGATTGCTTCATGGGCGGGAGTGTTCCAGAAGGGCGGGGTGTTCGGCAAGCGCGGGGCAGGGAGTTCGATCTATCCTGCCAGGTTCATGATTCGCTTGAACTGATCTTCCGTGACAGGGCTAACGGATAGCCGGGATTGGCGAACCAGAGGCATATCTGCGAGCGATTTGTCGGCTTTGATCTGTTGGAGAGCGACCGGGTTTTTCAGCGGCTTCACCGGCACGATATCGACTGCCACCCAATCACCTTCATCCGCGCTGGCTGTGGGGTCTGGATACGCTTCCTTCTCGACGCGCGCCAAGCCAACAACCTGTTTCTCGTCGCCGCTATGATAAAACAGCACACCGTCGCCCTTTTTCATTCCCCGCAGATGTTTGCGCGCCTGAAAGTTGCGGACACCGGTCCAATCGGTGCGACCATCCTTGACCAGAGTCGCCCAAGAGAAACTGTCGGGTTCTTGTTTTACGAGCCAGTAGTTCTTGCCCATGCGTGAGTTGTAACGCATGAGCAAGTCAGGCGAAACCGTTTATTCGCGTTCGATCAACTTGAAGAAGCGGCTCGTTTTTCCGTCTGCGGTTTTCTCCTGAAACAGAAAGGCCAGGTCGCTATCTTCAAATTTTTCAAACCATTTCTCCCATGAAACCGGCTTCAGCGAGCCGCCCCCTGAAAAGCCGGGGAAATCGATGCGAAGGATACCTGCCGATCCGCCTCTAGTCGTGCGACCAACGGTGGCGGGCCAGCCGCCGCGCGCCTCGGCCCATTCGCGGATGGTGTCAAAATCAGTGGTGATATGTGCCGTGCTGCGCGTGGCGCTGCGCTTTCCGCGTCGCGACGTAGTGGTCCGAATGCGGCCCCGAGCGCGGCGAGCGTTGGTGCGCGGCATCCTCGCGCGCAAAGTGGTTTGCCTGCGGCCGCCGCTTCTCAGCGAACCGCGATGAGAACGTTGATTGGCAGTCCTGGTATTGCTTCGTCTACGCATAGTATTCCTTTCGCGAAAAGAATGACGCTTGGGTACCGCCGTGTCTAATCGGGTGAATGCCTACGCCCAGGCATTACTCCCTGCGGCATTTTCGCAAATCAGATCTTCTGTGACTGAACGCGGGCGGATTCGATGAGGGCCCAGAATTTGGGATTTTCCTGGAGGGCGGCGTCTTCGCCGACGGGGAGACTTGAGCGAAAGAGGAAATCTTTGAGTGAGTTGCGGCTCAGGATGCGGTGGACGACAACACCGAGATCGTGCTTTTCGAAATAAACGCGGTAATCGCCGAGTCGAAAGCGATGAAGAACCTTGCCGTGCCGTTCCAATTTGCCGAAGCGCTCGAGCTCGGTGGCCATGATTTCGTGGGGCAGGCCGCGGAATTCGCCCAGGATGTTCAACTGTAATTCCTTGGGCATGCGGGCGAGTTCCGCCGCGCTGGTGGGATTAAAGATGATCTGGAACGGGCGCATCGCATGGAAATTAAAGGGTGACGCAGCATGGAAAAAGTTAAAAATTGGCGTGGTGGACACGATCGTGATCTCGGGCCTGGAAGTGCGCTTCCGGGTCGGCGTGCCGGATGAGGAACGGCGTGCACCGCAGCGGCTTCTTTTGACGGTGGAGATGCAGAGCGATTTCTCGGCCGCGATCAAAACCGATTCCATTGGCGCGACGGTGGATTATTTTGCCGTATCGCAAGCGCTGCTGAAATTCGGCGAGGGCAAGGAATGGCGG
Source organism: Verrucomicrobiia bacterium (assembly GCA_035275085.1). Taxonomy (GTDB): domain Bacteria; phylum Verrucomicrobiota; class Verrucomicrobiia; order Limisphaerales; family DATENK01; genus DATENK01. The sequence continues at coordinate 5,422 of DATENK010000130.1, forward strand.
TTGATCGAGAAATTGGCCGCGGATGCCGCGGAAATGATCCTGAGCAAGTTTCGCCCGGCATCCGTGACGGTTGAGGTGAAAAAGTTTGTCATTCCGCAGGCGCAATTTGTGGCGGTGCGAGTAACGCGAGCACGGGTATAATAAGCGATGGTCTCTGAAAAACCATGGAGGGCGGACGCGCTGATCCTGTTAATCGCGGGATTGCTGGTAAGCATGTCGCTGGGGTCGCTGCTCAGCCAGGCGATTCCGCGCTTCATTCCGGAAGGCGTGAAGGCGGATGAAGGGTTCCTGCGGTTTGTGATCGGCACCTTGAGCATTCAAGGCGCGGCACTGATTTTGATCAACCAATTCCTGCAGCGCCACGAATTGCGATGGCGCGACATATTGGTGAGCCGGGAACAGCCTGTGTGGAAGGTGCTCGGTATCGGGCTTGGGGTGGGCCTGGTGGTGGTGCCACTGACGCTGGTGATACTGAATTTTGTTTCGGTGCAACTAATCAAGCTCTTCCAGATGCCGCCGGAGAAGCAAACGGTTGTGACTATCATCGAACACACGGTGGAGCCGACGAAGCGGGTGTGGTTCGCGCTGGCGGCGGTGCTGCTCGCGCCCGCGGTCGAAGAGACGATCTTCCGCGGCATCATGTATCCGTATTTGAAGCAGCGCGTGGGAATGTGGGCCGCGGTGACTATTACGTCGCTCATCTTTGCCGCGATTCACATGAACACCGTGATCTTCATTCCGCTCGTGTTCCTCGGGTTTGTGCTGACATGGCTGTATGAAAAAACCGATTCGCTGCTGACACCGATCGCGACGCACGCCGTTTTTAATGCGACAAATTTTTTCATGCTTGTATATCAAAACGATCTGCCGCGCATCCTGCATGAACGAATTTGAACTGATCCAGCGGCTCACCAGAAATCTACCGACGAACGCATCGGTTGTCGTTGGCGCGGGAGAC
>DATENK010000131.1:0-2810 GCA_035275085.1 Verrucomicrobiia bacterium
TGCGGTCGATGCTGAGCGATCGGCTCGATGCAATTCAACAGCTTGCGCGCAAGGTGATGGATACCACCGGCCGCCTGCAGAAACCGGCTGAATAAATTTCCGAGCTCAACTGACAGCTTTCGCAGTAATCTCAAGGGACGCCGGATCGGAGACGTTAAAGACCGCGACCGTTTTATCGATGCGCTTCATAAACCCGCTGAGGGCCGTGCCCGGGCCCAACTCAATGAAACGCGTGAAGCCTTGCGCAAGCAGGTAGCGGATGGATGCTTCCCAGCGGACTGACGACGTTAGCTGACGCACTAAGTTCTGCCGGATATCATCCGTTGAGCCGTGTGGATAACCGGTCACATTCGAGATCACGGGAATTCGTGGCGGCACGATCGGAACGCTGTCCAATGCGGCGGCGAGTTTCGGCAACGCGCTTGCCATGAGCTGCGAATGATACGCACCCGCGACTTGAAGCTGGATCGCCTTCTTCGCGCCTTTGGCTTTCGCGAGTTCGATGGCCGCCGGCAGCTTATCTGCCGCACCCGAGATTACGATTTGGCCGGGGCAGTTCAGGTTGGCGACCTCCACGCCCCCTTGTTTGCAAACCTCTTGCGCCGCAGCTTCATCGAGGCCGATGACAGCGGCCATGCCGCCTTTGGTTTGATCGCAGGCATCCTGCATGAACTGTCCGCGCTGACGGACGAGCCGCAAACCGTCTTCGAAGAGCATTGCGCCCGCGGCGCATAACGCGGTGAATTCCCCGAGCGAAAGTCCCGCTGTGGCTTGCACGCTGAGCGTCGGAACACGTTCTTTGAGCAACTCGTACGCAACCCACGACACTAAAAAGATGCCGGGCTGCGCATTCTCGGTTTTCGTGAGATCGGTGTCGGGTCCGTAAAAGCAAATGCGCGCGAGGTCGTAGCCCAGTAAAGTGTTCGCGCCATCGAAAAGGCGTTTGGCGGTTGGGCTTTCTTCCAGGAAGGCTTTGCCCATGCCAATTTCCTGCGCGCCCTGACCTGCGAACAACAATGCCGTCTTACTCATGAGGGACGGACAATCGCAGGAATTGCCAACGACTTCAACGCCGCTGATTGTATTCCGGACGGCTATATTTTTTTCCGGCCAGATCGCGGACCCGCGCCTCAAACGTTTCGTCGATCGCAAGCGGTTGCCATTGCACACCAGCTGAGTCGAGAAACGCATTTTCCCAATCCGCCCTGTGAATTCCAACCGGCGGTTGAATTGAGCCCTGGATGAGCAAACCCTCCTTCGTGCGACGTTGAGCTGCGCCAGCAATCTTGCGCTCGTTCCAGACGAGATCAAATTGCTCAGCGCCGACGAAACATTGCCCGAGCTGTTCGACCGAGCGCTGTGGAGCGAGTTCGCTGGCTAAGCCAAGACGCGCGAAAGCCTCTTTGATCCATGCATGCACGCCGCGATAGCTGTCAATTGCCTTCAACCCATACCAATCCGCCGAAGGCGGAAACACAAGACTATAAGTCCAATCCGCATCATGCGGCACCAAACCGCCGCCCGTGGATCGCCGAACCAAGGGCCGCAAGGCGGTCATGGGTTCAACCTCTTTGTATTTCTGAAAATAGCCAAACGTGGCCGCCGGTTCCGACCACCTGTAAAAGCGCAAAACGGGCCGCTTCCAACGCGCCACCGCTTCCAGCAACCCCTCATCAACGGCCATGTTGTCCGCCGCACCTCGCGCACCATCCCTCCATACCAACCACGTAGGAGAGGCCGTAAGGACTGTGTGATGGTCCTGCGCCATGCCCCAATATAATCAGAGACTCCGGACGTCGTCTGCTACGGTTTGGCTTTTTGTTCAAGTCGCTTTAGCTCCTGGCCGTAAGGACATAGCGGGAAGATCACACAATGATCGCAGTCCGGTTTGCGCGCGTAACATCGCCGGCGCCCATGCCAGATCAGCCAATGGCTAAACAGCGCCCAGAATTTGCGTGGTACCAGCGGTTGAAGATCGATTTCGATTTTCTCCGGCTCAACTTTGTTCGTCAGCGCGAGTCGATGCGATAGTCGCGCAACGTGTGTGTCTACAACGATGCCTTCGTTAATACTGAACGCGTTGCCAAGAACTACATTCGCTGTCTTACGTCCCACGCCGGGCAATTCAACCAACTCTTCCATCGTGCGCGGGACCTGGCCCCCATGCTTTTCGACCAATTGCTTGCAACAGTTTTGAATACTCCTGGCTTTGTTGCGAAAAAATCCGAGCGAGCGCACTGCATTTTCGAGATCGGCAATGTTCGCATTCGCGTAGCCTGCCGCCGTGCGATACTTCGCGAATAGCGCAGGAGTGGCCAGATTCACCGACCTGTCAGTCGTTTGCGCTGAAAGAATTGTCGCGATCAATAGCTCGAGCGGGTTGGTGTAGTTCAGCTCGCAATGCGCGTCCGGATATTCCTTGCGCAGGCCTGTAATGATCTTTTGTGTGCGCTCGATCTTCGCCTGCAGCGACTCGCGCGGCATTTAGACCAGCTCCGATTCGAGCAGTTCGGTGGGCGGCGGGAGCAACGGCGTGCCGTCCGGCGCTTCGGGATACTCGAAGGTCTTGCCTTCGAAGTTGCGGATGATGACGCGTTCGTCGTTCCGTTTCAAAACGTAATCCGGATTGATCGGCACTTTCCCGCCGCCGCCGGGCGCATCGATCACGAACTGCGGCACCGCATAACCGGTCGTGTGGCCGCGCAAGCTTTCCATGATTTCGAGGCCTTTGCGCACACTCGAACGCAGATGCGCGCTGCCGGAAATCAGGTCGCACGCGTATAAATAATATGGTTTCACCCGGCACATGA
>DATENK010000132.1:0-16862 GCA_035275085.1 Verrucomicrobiia bacterium
GCTGGAAAATCCGGGCAAGGAAATCTTCAGCGTGATCCAATACTTCGGATCGCGAAAAAAAATCTTCAATGTCCATTTTCGGAATATTCGAGGCCGGCGCGACGACTTCATGGAGGTCTATCCGGACGAAGGCGACGTCGATATGGTCAAAGCGATGCTCGCTTACCGAGAAGTTCATTACCCCTACATGATCATGCCGGACCATGTGCCCTATCATGCGGACGACTCCGGCGGCTCACAGGCATTTGCGTTTGCGTATGGTTACATCCGCGCGTTGATCCAGGCAGTGGATCAATTGGGATAGGCGCGATCCCACGGATGCAACGCTGTCGGCCGATTGGCGTAACGTTTCATTCGCAAAATCATTTGTGCGCGCCGGCGGGATTCATCAATCATTTCAACTTCGCTTCGGCTGCGGCGCGCGCTTTGGTGAGAACGTCCTTGAGCGAAACGGGAGCGCCGCCCTGGCGCTTACTTTCCTCGGCGGCTTCCATGAACGCGAAGATTTCGATGGTCTCTTCGGGCGGAACTGGAACTTGCCCGGTTTTAAAGAAGCGCGCGATTTCGTGGCAGAGTTCATCGTACCCGCCTTCTTTGCCGGTCTGAACGATGCCTTTGCTGCCGAAAGCGATCGCGCCAAAGTCCGCTTTGTTGGCGCGGATGCCTCGATACGTTCCCACGCGACCGTCTTTCCAGACGCCCGAAACGAGATCGGTATCTTTAGTCTGGATGCGAGTGACGGTTTCGCAACCGGTGCCCATCAGCGCATAGAGGGGTTCGATACCGTGGATCCCATAGAAGAACATGTCAGGCGTGCCTTCCATGTACGAGCACGGACCCCAGGTGATCGCGCCGGCAATCGTCCCGACTTTCTCATTTTTCAACAGTTCCTGGATGCCGGCCGCGAATCGCAGGGACGAACTTGAGAAACATGGGACATTGTTCTTCTTTGCCAAATCATATATCGCGACCGTGTCGGCCAGGGAACCACCCGCAGGCTTGTCGATGAACAGCGGCTTGCGTGCGTTGAGTACCGGAACCGCTTCCTCGAAATGGATGCGGCCATCGACGCTTTCGAGCAGGACAACGTCCACCTTTTGCAGCAGTTGAGGAATGGTATCGACAATTTCGATGCCCATGCCCCGCAATTGTTCGGTGAAACCTTTCACGCGATCGCGGCTGGCGGGGATGTCCGTCCCGCCGGGGTAGCCGGCAACGATTTTGATGCCCGCGAGATCGCCGGTCGCTTTCGCGTTGTTAAAAATTTTTGCGAAAGCAGGAACGTGTGAGGTATCAAGACCGATCATACCCGCGCGCAGCGGCGCGGACTGGCTCGGAAGGCCTGCGATAAGAACGACGACAAGTATCCAAAATATGTGATTCATGAGGTTGGCGAGTTGGACGACCGATTGGTTCTATAGCATTCAGGCCAATGTTAATTCGCTTTATCCTGTGAATGGCCGCAGCTACTCTCCTCAATATGCTGAAAAAAATCACCATAATTGCGTTGGCGCTTGCAGCCTGGGCGGTGGCAGCGTGCGCAGCGGCGGAAAAGGGTTGGACCGTTCTGTTTGATGGAAAAGACTTCGATGGCTGGATGAACTCGGCTGGTGAGAAGCCCGGCGAGGGTTGGGTGATAGAGGACGGCGCGATGGTGCGAAAACCCAAAGCAGGGGATATCTGGACGAAGCAGCGCTACGGAGACTTTGTGCTCGCGCTCGAGTTTCAGGCCAAAGGAAATAGCGGCGTGTTTATCCGCACCGACAATCCGAAGGATAATGTCCAGACCGGCATCGAAATTCAGGTGGATAAACCCGGCGCACCCGGGAAGCACAGTGTCGGGGCGATTTACGATTTGCAACCGCCGTCGAGGAATGCGGCGACAGAAGGGTGGAATAAAATGACGATTACCGCGAAGGGCAGCGTGTTGAAGGTTGAACTCAATGGTCAGCAGATCGCCGAGATGAACCTCGATCGCTGGTCAGAGTCCGGAGTGAACCCGGATGGCACAAAAAACAAATTCAAAACGGCGCTGAAAGATTTCAAGCGCGAGGGCCACATCGGCTTTCAGGACCACGGCGCCGAGGTGGCCTACCGGAACGTCCGCCTTAAGCCGCTGTGATCAGGGACGGCTTACTCCAGGTCGGGCGCCAATGAACCGGATTGATGAACGTTTTGCAGCGTTGCGCAAACGGGGACGCAAAGGGTTTGTTGCGTACATCGGCGCAGGCGATCCGAACCTCGAAGCGACGCGGCAAATGGGCATCGCCTTGGACAAAGCCGGCGTTGACGTTCTGGAACTCGGCGTGCCCTTCAGCGATCCGTTGGCCGATGGCCTGGTGAATCAGCTGGCGGCGCAACGGGGGCTGGAGTCGGGCACCACGCCACCGAAAGTGCTGCAAACGGTGGCGGCGATCCGGAAGGAGTCGGAAGTCCCGATCGTGCTTTACATATATTTCAATCTCATGCATCGGTGCGGACTGGAAAAATTCATCCGCGACGCATCCCAGGCGGGTGTGGATGGCTTCCTCGTGCTCGACCTACCGCCGGAGGAATCCGAAAATTACGAATCGTTAATGCGATCCGCCCGCATGCGGAACATCTATCTCGTGGCGCCTACGACACCAGACGAGCGAATTGAGAAAATTGTTACTCGCGCGACGGGTTTCATATATTACATTTCGCGCGAAGGTGTGACAGGCATGCAGGAGAAAGTTTCGAACAATATTGATAGCATGACGGCGAAGATCCGCACGCACACCGATTTGCCCATCGCCGTCGGTTTCGGGATTTCCAACCCAGAGCAGGCGCGGTCAGTGGCCCGGAATGCGGAGGCGATTGTGGTGGGGAGTGCCATCGTGAACCAGATTGCAAAGCATGGGAAAGACGCCCACTTGGTGAATCTAGTGACGGATTTCGTTACGCCACTCATTCAGGCGGTCAATGGAAAATGAAGAGCAAGGGAAAGAGCACAGATAACCGGTACGTTATCATTATGGCCGGCGGCCGGGGCGAACGCTTCTGGCCAGTCAGCCGGGAGAAAACACCGAAGCAACTCCTGACGCTGTTGGGTGATCGCTCGTTTTTGCAGCAGGCCGTCGATCGCGTGCTGCCAATTGTGCCGGCGAAAAACATTTTCATTATTACGAACGCCGTTCAGGCCCCGGAGGTGCGCAAACAATTGCCAAAGCTGCCGAAGCAAAACGTCATCACCGAACCGATGGGGCGGGACACTTGCGCCGCCGTGACTTTGGGAGCCGCGCTCGTAGGAGCACGTTCCACGACCGGCGTGATGGCGCTGCTGCCCGCCGACCACGTCATACCGGACGCAAAAAAGTTTCAGCAGGTGCTGGCGGATTGTTTTGATCTGGCGAGCCGCGGACAGGTGATCGCCACCATCGGCATCAAGCCGACCGAGCCTGCGACTGGGTATGGATATATCCACGTTGGTGAAGCCTTGCCGCCGCCGAAGGGCGTCAAGCCGTATAAAACCACTTTCTTTAAGGCGGAGCGTTTCGTGGAAAAGCCGTTCTTCGAAAAAGCTAAGGAGTACGTGGAGAGCGGTCAGTATCGCTGGAACGCCGGCATGTTCATTTGGTCCTTTGTCACGCTCACGCAGGGGCTCGAAAAGCATCAGCCTGAAATGTCACAAGCTTGCCAGCGCTGGTTCAAGGTGGCAGCTCAGCCCGCCAGGCTGGACCGCCTGCTGGCAAAGGATTATCCGAATCTGAAAAAGATTTCCATCGATTATGCGCTCATGGAACACGCACAGAACGTCGTCGTCGCCGATGGTTCCTTCGAGTGGGACGACGTCGGTTCATGGACCGCGCTAGGCCACCACTTGAAACAAGACTCGGCGGGAAACGCCGCTATCGCCGATTTCATCCACGTGGATGCCGCGCGCAACATCGTCTATGACGCCCGAAAAAAAACACGGACCCCCATCGCAATCGTCGGGCTGCGCGATTCTATCGTGGTGCAAACTGATGACGCGACGCTCGTCGCCCACAGAAGCCAGGCGCAGAAGGTGAAAGAGCTCGTGCAAAAGCTCGGCGAAGATAAAAGGCTGAAAAAATTGATTTAAGCTCCCACCAATTCCGCCTGCGTCATCTCCATCAACGTCTTCGCGTTCTCAGGCGCGCGGCAATTCCAATCATTATTGAAATAGGCGTAAACGGTTTTGCCCTGGCGCATCGCGTCCTGGCAATGTTCGGCCCATGGCTCCAGCTCGTCGCGCGTGTAATCATGCGCCGCCCCGGCTTCCAAGCCATGAAATCGGATGTACACCAAATCGGTGGTGACGGTGAAATCCATCGGCATGCGCATCGAACTCACCGAAACATGCGCGGCGTCGTACGCCCGTAATACATCAAAGACTTCGTCCGCCATCCAGGTAGGATGCCGGAACTCCACGGCATGCCGAAACCGTTTCGGCACCATATCCAGGAAGCGCTCGAGGCGTGGCACGTCTTTGTGCAAACTGGGCGGGAGTTGCCATAGGATGGGGCCCAAGTGTTCGCGCAAAGGCCTGATCCGATCAAAGAAGATGCTGATGGATTCTTTCGAAACGTTCAGCTTTTTCATCTGCGTGATGAACCGGCTGCCTTTCACTGCGAACATGAATCCATCGGGCGCTTTTTCCCGCCAATTCTCGACCATGTTCTCGGTCGGTAGACGGTAGAAAGTTGAATTGATCTCCACCGTCGAGAAGTGCGTGGCGTAGAAATCGAACCGCTCCTGGGGTCGCATGCCCTCCGGGTAGAACGCACCTGCCCAACCTTTGTAAACCCAGCCGCTCGTCCCTATATAGATTCCTCCCATCCGCTAACGATAGCACCCCATGGTTCGCGCAATAGGCGGGTATTATTCTCCCTCATGAGTCTGCGAGAAGTGACGGATCTATCGGCCCTGCCGACAGAACCAGTCCAGGCCGCGCGGTCGGCGGGATTGCGCTATGTCACGGACGATGAGCCCGGTTTTACACGGCAAGGGCGCGGAAAGGCATTTCGTTTTTTGGACGCGAATGGCAGCGCTTTGCGCGATAAAGAGCACCTCGCACGTATCAAATCTCTGGCGATTCCCCCCGCGTGGACGGACGTCTGGATTTGCCCGAGCGCGAACGGCCATTTGCAGGCGACCGGTCGTGACGCCCGGGGGCGCAAGCAACACCGTTACCATCCGCGTTGGCGCGAGGTGCGCGATGAAACGAAGTTCACGCGGATGATCGCCTTTGCGCACGCGCTGCCGAAGATCCGCAAGCGCATCCGCGCAGACCTGAAATTAGCCGGCCTGCCACGTAACAAGGTGCTTGCCACCGTCGTCAGGCTGCTTGAAGTGAGTTTGATCCGCGTCGGCAACGACGAATACGCGCGTGATAACCGTTCCTATGGGCTCACCACGATGCGCGATCATCATGTCGACATTTCTGGCGGGCGCATGCGTTTCAATTTTCGCGGCAAATCAGGAAAGAGGCATGCGATCGACATCCACGATCCGCACCTGGCAAAGATCGTGAAGCAATGCCAGGATTTGCCAGGGCAGGAAATTTTTCAGTACATAGACGATGACGGGACGCAGCAGGATGTTAAATCCGAACATGTGAACGAGTATTTGCGCGAGATCACCGGGCAGGATTTCACCGCGAAAGATTTTCGGACCTGGGCAGGAACCGTCCTCGCCGCGATTGCGCTGCGCGAATTGGAGAAGTTCGATTCGCAGACCCAGGCGAAGAAAAATGTTCTGCGCGCGATTGAGGCGGTGGCCGAACGGCTCGGGAACACACCTGCGATCTGCCGCAAATGCTACGTGCATCCAATGGTGCTGGACGCCTACATGGACGGCGCGCTTCTGGAAACGGTGAAGCAACGCGCCCAGGAACAGTGGAATTCGTCGATCGGTAAATTGCGACCGGAAGAAGCCGCGGTGCTTGCGTTGCTGCAGAAGCGTCTCGCTCAATCGCGAAACGGTTCGATTCTTCGCCGGCAGCTCGCGGCGTCCATCAACGCCGTTAAGAAAAGACGTTAGTCGCCATCGCGCGCGCTCATTACGCCAAAGGTAATCGCGCCCAACGCGATGCAGATTATCATCCAGCCCACGCTCCCCAAATGCCGCCCGGTGCTGAACGATATAAATCTCGCGATCTGCATCGTGACCAATCCCAGTATGAGACCGCAAAACGCGCCCATGATGACGCCGAACGCAATCATGCCGGGTCCGTCCTCGAGCATCGCCCCCGCCCAGCTATTGGAAACGAAGCCCGCACCCAACATTGGCTGTGGCGCTTCCGGCACGCGATCATTGACCAGTTCTTGCATGCTATATTGAATGCACAAAAACAGGGTGGTGGCAAGCGCACAGGATCATTGGGCTATACGGGCCGCGCCTATTTGAGAGGCCAACTACCGGTTTGGATTCGCTCCTGTTATTTCGGCCAGCAATCTAAAAAATCCGCGCTTTCGCTCGGTATTAATTTCCCAGCGCACCGGTGGCGATTGGTAGCCCTCGATATAGTTGTTCTTTCCGGGATCGAAGTAGCCCCACGACGCATATCCGCTCACCGCAGCCACAAAATTGTTCTTTGGCTTTTCGAACTCGAAGTGGTCGTCCTCGTTGAAAAGAATTGGCTTTGGCGAATACCCTTTCACCGCGCGGGTTTTGCGAACCATCTCCGCGATGCGTTCCGCGTCACTGACGCCATTGCCATGAATCAAAAGGAAATCCGACGCGCGCACCACATTCTCCTTCGGGACCGTTCCACCGCCGTAGGAAGTTCCCACATAGAAGCGGCCGTTCTTTCGTTCGGTTGTGCGCACCCGCCGGATCAATTCATCGACCCGGTCTGGTTTGAGGATGTCATGATCGTAACGCACGTTGCATTCGTTATTAATTTCCACCAGCACATTGCGATGGCCAGCATCAAACAGCCATTGCGTGATGTTGTCGGTCGCGCGAATCACTGCCGCTTCGTTGGTTAGCCGCTGGTCCTGCCCAAAGTAAAAGTAGCCAAGGATCACCACCATTCCGAGATGGTCCGCCTTTGCGATGATCTGTTCCAGGCGGTTCAGGTAATCGGCGCGTAAGGAGCCGTCCGATTCGATGCCCGAGTTGTGCCACGGCTGCTCGCTCGAATAACCTTCCGGCGAGCCGCCCTGAAAATTGATTGTGAATGCCAGCAGGCCGTGCTTCCGCCATTCGGCCATGGCAGACAAAAACTCGCGGGTATTGCGCTCCGCGTCCCACCGGCCGGTATCAGGGTACGCCCAGCGTTTTACCGTCTTCGGATTTCGGTCATCGAAAATTCCCTGCACCATGCGTGAATTCATCAAAAGGCCCTGAATCTTGTGCCCGCGCCAATAGCGTCCTTCGTAGGTCGGCTTGCCGTTGATGAAGAATTCATCGCCCACGATGGACACAACAGTCGGCGCTGCCGAACATCTCGCCGCCAACAGAGCGATGAACCAGTATTTCATCATTGCTGTGACTTTGCGGCATTGGCAACTTCGCGGCAATGAAGCTTTGCCGGTTCCTTAACGCCCAAAATGAGCCGCGCGTCGGTCTATTCTCGGACGAACAAATCACTGAAGTGACAGGAAATCTTTCGTCCCTCCTTGAAGCCACGAACCCGCCTTCGGGCAAATCTTACCCTGCCAAAAATGTGCGGTTGCTCGCGCCTATCGAACGCCACGAAGTCTGGGCCGCGGGGGTCACCTATCTGCGCAGCAAGAAAGCGCGGATGGAGGAATCGAACTTCAGCGCCACGGCTTACGATCGCGTCTATGAAGCGGATCGGCCCGAGTTGTTCTTTAAGTCCATGCCGGAGAAGGTCGCCGGCCCAGGTCAGGAAATCGGCATTCGGAAAGATGGCAAATGGAATGTGCCTGAACCTGAACTCGCGCTGGTGCTGAACGCCAAAGGCCGCATCGTCGGCTACACGATCGGCAACGACATGAGTTCGCGCGACATCGAAGGCGAAAACCTGCTCTATTTACCGCAGGCGAAAATTTACAAACACTCTTGCGCCCTCGGGCCGGTCATCGTCACCGGCGTTTCCGAAGAGGAGGCGCGCACATGGACGATTCGCCTTGAGATTCGGCGTGCAGGCAAAACCGTTTTTGAAGGCAACACGTCCGTCAGCAACATCCGCCGCAAATTCCAGGACCTCGCCGATTACCTCTTCCGCAGCCAGGAATTCCCGAATGGCGCCGTTCTCCTCACCGGCACCGGCATCGTCCCCCCGGACGATTTCACACTTCAGCTGGGAGACACTGTGAAAATCGAAATCAGCGGAATAGGCATCCTGGAAAATCGTGTGGTTATCGTTTGAGTTTTAAGCCAGAAAGAGGCATGCCAATCGCGAATCAGCCCGCGCCAGCCACAATGCGCGCTTCGCGGACTCGGCATTGGATTCTCCTTTTCGCTGCGGCGTTGGCAGTCATCACGTACATTGATCGGGTCTGCATTTCGCAAGCCGCAGGGGACATCCAGCGCGACCTGGGGTTGGAGAAGAAACACATGGGATGGGTATTTGCGGCGTTCGCCTGGGCGTACGCTTTGTTTGAAATACCCGGTGGGTGGCTGGGAGACAAGATCGGCCCCCGCAAGGTCCTGATGCGGGTCGTGATTTGGTGGTCATTCTTCACAGCAGCTACTGGTTGGGCCCGGAACCTTGGCTGGCTGCTGGTCACGCGATTCCTTTTCGGAGCGGGTGAAGCGGGCTGCTTTCCCAACCTGGCGAAAATGTTCACGAACTGGCTGCCGTCCGATGAACGCAGTCGCGCCGTGGGGGTGATGTGGCTGAGCGCGCGGTGGGGCGGGGCGTTTACGCCGTTGTTGGTCGTCTGGGTGATGTCGTTCATGACGTGGCGGTATGCGTTCGGGGTATTCGGCGCGGTTGGAATCGTATGGGCGATATGGTTTTACGTTTGGTTCCGGGACAACCCGCGCGATCACCGCGGTGTGAACGCGGCTGAATTCGAGGTTCTGAAAGAGACGCAGCAAAATTCGGCCGGTCACAGCGATGTTCCATGGGATAAGCTGGTCCGCTCGCCGACGGTATGGTTGTTGTGGGTGCAATATTTCTGCTTTTCGTATGGATGGTATTTTTACATCACGTGGCTGCCGACCTATTTGAAGGAGGCGCGCGGACTTCAACTCGAGAAGAGCGCATTGCTGGCCGGCTTACCGTTGTTCATGGGCGGGATCGGCTCAATGCTTTCCGGTTGGCTGGCGGCGTGGCTGATTCGCCGGCGTTTTGACGTGGCCCGGACGCGCAAGACCCTGGCGTATGTCGGATATCTAGGGGCGGCCGGAATGCTGCTGCTGTCGCCCTACATTGCGAATCCGGTGCCGGCAATGGTCGCCATGGGCTTCGCGAGCTTCGCGCTGGATCTCGCCTTGCCAGGCTGTTGGAGCACGTGCATGGATGTGGGCGGGCGATACGCGGGCACGCTGTCCGGGAGCATGAACATGGCAGGAAACATCGCGGGTGGCGTGGCGCCGGTGGTAGTCGGATATATCCTGCAATTCACCGGGCACAATTGGCTGATCACGTTTTGGATTTCGGCGGCGATCTATGTACTCGGCGGCTTATGCTGGTTATGGATTGATCCGGTGACGCCGCTGGAAAACACGGTTTAGGCTTGAATTTGGCGCGAAAATCGAGCGTCTTAAGAAGGAACTTATGACATTTAGCCGCAGGAAATTCTTGCGGAATTCTTCGGTCATTGCAGCTACTGGCGCCGTTGGATTTCCGCACATCGGCAAATCAGCCGAGCAACTACACGCCACACGTGGCCAAAAGCCAAAGCACATTATTCATCTGGTCGCGGATGGCATGAGCATGGGCACGTTGACCTGCGCGGACCATCTTTCGCAGATCGTGCGCGGCCGCCCGTTGGAATGGTTGGAACTCTACAAAAACCCTGCCGCGGTATCGGCATGGATGAACATGCGTTCGCTGAATTCGCTGGTCACCGATTCGTCCGCCGCGTCCTCCAGTTGGGGCTGCGGCACGCGGATCATCAACGGCATGGTGAACATGATGGGCGATGAAACGCCCTTGAAGACTTTGTACGAGCTCTTCGGCGACGCCGGCTGGAAACGCGGGTTGGTTACCACCACTGAGATTACGCATGCGACACCGTCAGGATTTGCTGCCAGCGTGAATAACCGCGACAAGGGCGCGGACATCGCGGCGCAATATTTCGAGCGCAAAGTCGATTTGATGTTGGGCGGGGGTTCAAAGTTTTTCGAAGCCAGGCAGCGCAAAGACAAACGCGACTTGTTCGCCGAGTTCCGCGCGGCTGGCTATCATGTGATGGACTCGCGCAATCAATTAGCGACGGCTCCGCTCGACAAACGTTGGCTGGGCACATTCGCCAAGAGTCATGTGCCTTTCACCGTTGATCACAAGCATAATGCCAAGCACCAGGAGAAAGTACCGACCTTGGCTGAGATGACCGAGTCGGCGCTGAAGTGGCTGGAGCGGTCGCCACATTTCATCCTGCAGGTCGAAGGCGGGCGGGTGGACATGGGTTGCCACAATTGCGACGCTGCCGGCGCTCTCTATGACCAGATCGCATTCGATGAGGCGCTGGAAGTCTGCTTGAACTTCCAAAAGCGTGTGCCGGACACGTTGCTGGTGATCACCACCGACCATGGCAACGCCAATCTTGGGTTGAACGGATCAGGAAGTGCCTATGGCCAAAGCACGTGGCTGTTCCGAAATCTCGTGAACGCCAAAGCTTCGTTTGCCGAAATGCTCAAGGCGCTCCGGCGCAATCCCCCCGATGAAGGCAAGATCGAGGAGACCGATGAAGAGAAGAAAGAGCGCGAGAAGAAGATGACCAAGGAAGAGAAAGCCGCCGCCGACAAGAAAAAGAAAATCGAGGATGAAGATGTGGCGACGCCTACGGAGATTATTGACATCATCGCGGCGGGCACCGGGTACAAAGTTCCTTACGAGAAGGCTGAATTGCTTGTTCCCCACATCGCCAAACGCGGCAAAGCCATGTACGACCTCATGAAGGAAGACGTTTGCGCCCTTGGCCAATTGATGGCGAATCATTGGGGCATCGGCTGGACCGGCAACGCCCATACCGCCGATTATGTGCCGGTGCTGGCGCTCGGACCCGGCGCGGAGAAGTTCAAAGGCTTCATCCAGAACACCGAAGTCTTTTACAATTACCTTGGATTCGCAAATATCGACTTCCGCAATCCCACCGAGCCTCTCATTACCGCAGGGCCGGATGCGCACGATGTTGAGAACGTGGCCTCATATAAGTACGCCGTTTAGAAAAACGTAGCACGGTGCCCTGGCCGGTTCAGTGGGCGACCCGATGGGAACCTCCCTTGGTGCGATTAGGATTAGGATCCGATTAAGATTTGGGAGGACCCTCCCCCAGGGGGTGACAGGTGGCGACAGGGTGACAGGTGGCCTGTAAACATTGGGCGAAAGTGGTGTTTTGGAAGCGACAGGTGGGCGACAGGTACGACCTGCGGACCCGATAGGTTTAAAAAAAGCTGATCGGTCTCGCCCTGGAATGACCCTCGTCACAAACCCATTCCCCATCCCCTCACCACAGTAGCCACCGATCCCCTGAATGCATTAGGGTCCGAGCTTTATGCGAAGGAATCGGACGAAAAATAGGGTTACAAAAGGTTACTGTAGCCTTTTTGGGGTTACATCTTCGCCGTTTAGCCGGAAAAATCCGGCACATCGGCACGTCGTCGTTAACGCTTAAGCAACTCGCCATTTCTATCCGTCACAAATCCAACACATGTTACGGCTCAACCCGCACAGCGCCAAGTCTCACGGTCAGCGCTGCGACGCATCGGGCCTTGAAATTTCGATCACCTTTGATGCGTCGTATTCCAGATTGCAGGAGCCTGGAGTTGGGTTCAGGAACGATTCTAGGGTGACGGTCTGTCTTGGTCGAGTGCTGAGGTGGAAAGACAAGCGTGCAAAGCGGTTATCCCCAAATCTGACGAAGAATTCCTTCTGAAGTGAAACTCTCCAAGTCAAGGTGTCCGCGAACACCGCGAACTCAAAGAATTCCTGATATCCATCGACCGGCGCCTCAAATTCAAAACGCCCCTTGCGTTCAATAAAGCCGCCAGCCGGTATTGACAGGCTGCACCGCCAATCATAGCGAGCCGGATTGTCCCCTTTTGGGTCAAAAATCCATGCCTCGACCTTTACCACCGCCGGCGGCATGCCTTGCGCAGCCAGGTTGATTTCCAATGGGGTACCATCTTTGATGAACGGGAAAGATATATCCGGAAGATGAACCAGGGTTTCCGCTTTGCCAATGCGTTTGAGAACCAGGATTGCGGGAGCCTCTGGGGTCGGTAATGCAGGATGTGGTACTCGCAGGAACGGGTCTTCTCGCATTGCGTATGTGAAACCAACGGATCCTTTTTCGAGGGGGTAGTACCCGTCCTTTACGACGCTTGCGCTCAACGTAGCGCCGCGAACCCCTATCAGCGAGAAGAACCCGTTCTCGTCCGAAAGTCGCTGGTAAGTCGTGGTACCCTCAGGATATCTATCGCCGACCATAATGCGAACTTGTGCCGCAGGAATCGCGTTGGTTTTCTCATCGACAACCCGGCCAAAGAAGTCAATTGGTGTTTGAAAGACGGAGGTCAGATATTGCTCGCGGTTCGTGACGTCGATGCTTCGCCTTAAAGCAATTGACGGGTCAGGAGGGATTAGGCTTTTTCCGCCATTGCTCTCAGATGTCGGCCTAGTGACGGCCGACGGAAAGCTGGAGACGTTGCTCCGTAAGGCGTGTTGCTCTTCAGCATCCGACGTGACAGCAGCCTGTTTCACGGCCCCTTTGTTCCGGGAGTGTATGTAGGATAGAGAAAGGCCCGCCGCGAAAACAATTGCCACTGCTATGATGATTCGCTTCATAGGTCACTCAACGAAATTCCTCCAGCAGCCGTTGATAGAATGGCCGAGTTACGTTCAAAGACCATACGAACTGAGCGGAGTGTTGTGTGTCGAAACCGTAAACATCCATATTGACCGTTTCATTAATGACTCCAGCCGCAGCAGGCTCAGCGCCGACCGTTCGCGTCAAGGATCGGCAGGCGTAAGCCATCGACTCGTGTGGATCGATAAGATGGCGTCCAAGATCGATGGTAAAGTTGACGTGCAATCGCTCGCCGGGTTGAGCTGAAGGTGTGTAGTGGTAATCGAATCCTATTCCCGCCTCTGGCTTTCGAACATTGTCTTGCTCCCAAGCGAACGTTGTCGCCAGGTCTCGTGTTAGGACAAAATTGATGATTGGCGAAGCGATTAATATAAGCTAGCGCTCTTGTCCCGAGATCGGGATCATCGTTAGGTGTCGTGTAGTTCCACTGTTCCAGAGCCGGGTTCGGATCGTAACACATTGCAGGCACAGCGGCGTTCAACATTGCGTAGTTAGCCACGGTTGCGCCAAGCCTCAGCGCTTCTCCAGCAACAACGTTCCCCATACTGTGAGCCGCCAAGTTCCGAGTGTAGCCCTGCGGTAATGAATTCAAGTACTGCCTGAGGCTGTCCCCGCATTTCCAAGCCCTGTACTCACTGTCATTAAACGAAGCCAGTGACGTATATGTCGGCCATGTAAAAACAGCAAAACGGCCCTTGTAGCCCACATGCCACAGGCGTTTGAACATAGTCTCACCATACATAAAAGCTCTATCGGCAGTTTGGCTCCATCCGTGAACGAAGACGATATAAGTCTTTGCTTCTTGCGGATCGGCCTGCAACGGATATCCGAGAGGGTCTGGCAGCCAAAACATGCTCAGATTTGGTATGTTATTATCATCAGGTCCGTGAAAGGTGTACGGATACGGAATATCAGCAGGCTTTGAGAAGGCGCGCGCGCGTTCATACATGCGCTTAATATTCTTCAAGTCGAGCCATGGTCCGGCTGTTTCGCTAATTTCTGTGCCGTCGGCATGGTGGGCTGTAACGACAAGCTGGCCTCTTCCCTCGCCCGCGCCCTCGAAGAGAAGGTGCGCGACCGGATTCTCGGCGCTCAGACCGATGGCGTTCCAGAACGATGCAGGAATGAGATACGTTGCGCCACCGGCTGACACATAACCTGGATCCGCATCGGTGAATGTCACGTGCTGTTCGCCAACGGATTGATTGAATAGGTATGATCGATCGCCATTGGGAGAACGGTTTCGCCACACCTTGATGGCCGGAGAGCCGGAATAGTTTCTCCATTTCCCGACTTGCGAGGAGCCAGGAGGAGCTACGAGGACCTAAGAGGACCAAAAAAATGTGAAAACCGGCCTCCTGAATTATTCCTCTGTAATGTCCGTGTCCTCCGTGTCAAAGCGGGCTTCCGAATTCCGCGTTCCGGAGTTGCAGCAGCTTGCACCAGCTTGCAGTAAAAAATTAATTTTCAGAAAAAGCTGATCGTTCTTTGACATAAACAACGACTAGCCGGAAATGGGCAGTGACAGGCCGGTCGCGCGAGCTATCCTGAAATAATCTTTCGGGAGAGGCACGGGCTGTTCTTCAGGCAGAAGCGCAGGGGGAGTTCGGCTGATTTGGTGATGCCGATGCGTTTGGTGCGAACGACCGGGCCGCGGTCCTTGAGGAAGCCTTTGAGGTCGGGATTTTCCGCGATGAACAGGCCGGACGTGGCATCGCAGAGATCCGCGCCGTCAAGGGATCGCGTAATATCAAGGGCGGCGCAGAGCTTTCCGGGACCGTTCGTTGTTGCGCGCTTCATGAACTCCTTGCCGATGTTCGGTTCGATGGCCCGAATGAGAATCGCTTCCCCGACACCTTTGGGCGCGCAGACGGCATTCACGCACCAATGCACGCCATAGATAAAATATACATACGCGTGTCCGGGTGGCCCGTACATGCTGCGGTTACGCGCGCTTTCACCGCCGAACGAATGCGAAGCCGGGTCCTCGAACAGATATGCTTCGGCCTCGACGATCGGTCCGCCGGCAAGGCCTTTCGGCAGCTTGCGAAGGAGGAGGTGGCCGAGAAGTTCAGGCGCGACTTTGTCGGCACTGGGTTCATAGAACGACCGCGGCAACGGACGCATTACAGGCGGATGCTTTGGATGGCCCGCAGGAGCGGTTGGACGAGTAAATCCGGCGCGCAGCCAAGTACGATCACCATCGCTGCGAGTAGTGCCGAAACCGAACAGCCGATCGCGCAAGAGCTGAAGCGGGGGCCGTCCGCCTCAACGATGTAAATTTGCTTGAGCACTTGCAGGTAATAGTAGAGCGAGACGGCGCTCATCGCGATGGCGAAGATGACGAGCCAGAGCAAACCCGCTTTGGTCGCCGCAGCGAAGAGATAGAACTTGCCAAAAAACCCCGCCAGCGGCGGGATGCCTGCGAGCGACAAAAAAAACACGAGCATGCAGAAGGAGAGCATTGGGGCCCGGCGCGAGAGGCCGGCAAAAGCGGAAAGCTTTTCGCTGCCGGTGCGTTCCTGAACAATGGACACTATTCCGAATGCGCCAAGCGCGGTTACGGCGTAGGTCGCGGCATAGTAAATCAGAGATGCGACACCAGTGTCACTCTTCGCCAGCAAGCCGGTAAGCATGTAACCCGCTTGCGCGACTGCAGAATACGCAAGCAGACGACGAACGCTGCCTTGGGCGATAGCGGCAACATTGCCCACGAAAATCGAGAGAGCTGCGAGAATCGCCACGGCCGTAATCCAGGCTTGGCCGGTAAACCCCAGCATCAGCACTTTGGCCAGAATGAAAAAGCTGGCGAGCTTGGAGCCCGATGCAATGAAAGCGGCGCTTGGAGTGGGCGCGCCTTGATACGCGTCAGGAGCCCACAAATGAAATGGGACGGCCGCGACTTTGAAACCGAACCCTGCGAGTACCATGATGATCGCAGCGAGCAGCAGCGGATCATAAAACATTTTCGCCGCGATCTTCCGCAATTCGATTTGGCCCGTGAGACCATAAAGCAAACTTAGCCCGAACAGCATGAACGCGGCGGAGATTCCGCCGATCAGGAAATACTTCAACGCGGCTTCCGCCGAGTTGCCATTCTGTTTATTGAACGCTGTCAGGATGTAAAGCGACAGGCTGAGCAATTCGAGCGCGATAAAAATCATCAACACATTTTCGGTGCTGACCAGAAACATCATCCCGATCGTGCCAAGCAGCAGTAGCGCGAAAAATTCGCCGACGTGATCCGTGAAATTTGTGTCCAGGGAAATTAGTGCCGTAAATATCGTCATGAGCAAGAGCATCGGTTTGACAAGGCGCGTCAGGGAATCGAGGACGAGCATGCTGCTGAAAAAGCTGCCGGAAACATTTGCGCCGATGATCCACACCCCGGCGGCAAGGCAGGTGATCGTGGTCAGGATGGCGCTGGTCAACATTCGCGCGCGATTCGACCGCGTTCGGCGGAGGCTTAGGTCGATTGCCAAAACCATCAGAGCACCCACCGTCAACATAAGTTCCGGGACCGTAAGAATGAAAAGATCGCGGTAACTCATGGAATCAACATGCGGCCCATGAGCGGCGATTCCCAGACGGGAGTGATCATGTCCAGGAGCAGGCGCGGATAAAGCCCGATGACCAGTGAGCACGCCAGAAGCAGAACTGCGCCCACGCCTTCCGGCACTGAAATGCGTGGCAAGGGGGTGTGGCTCGGCGCCGGCGATTCAGATGAGAAAAACGAGCGATGAATCGCTCGCAGCGTATAAGCGACGGCAATAACAATTCCGGCCGCGCAAACGACGGCGAGTGTGGGATACATTCGCCAGGCGCCGATGAGCACCTGGAGTTCGGCGACGAATCCGCTAAAGCCCGGCATCCCCATCGAAGCCAGTCCCGCGAGGACGAAAATGAATGCGGCGAATGGCAGCAGAC
>DATENK010000133.1:0-9580 GCA_035275085.1 Verrucomicrobiia bacterium
GTGCCGGGCTGGCGGCGTTGGTTCGGCCCTAACTTTTCGATGGCGTCGAGGGCGGTCTGATACGCTTTGCGCGCCTCGTCGTAACGGCCGGCCTTAACAAGAATGTCGCCGCGTTTGGCGAGCCAAGTGTCCTTGCGGGGAGTCTGTTGTGTGATTTTATCAACGCGAGCGAGTGCAGCATCCCAACTACCCTGGCGCATTTCCGCTTCGAGCGCGGCGCTTTGCAAGGTGACCACGGGCCCGATGCGAGCGATGCCCTGCTCGATCATCTTCAACGCCTGGGGGAGATACGCGCCGTCCTCGGTGCTGACGGCTTTGGCGCCCTCAATGAAAACGTCCAGGGGCGTTTCGCGATTTTTGTCCATGACCTTGAAATAATCGTCTGCGGCTTCGGGCAGTCGGTTCAATTTCGTGAGCAATCGCGCCCGAACCAGATGACCCTGGTAGTCGTTTGGGTTCGTGGCGACATAACGATTGGCGTATTCGAGGCCTGTCTCGTTCCAGCCGGCGGTAAGGAAAAGTTTGGCCTTTTCGTACTCGATGGTGGGCAATCCGCCGATTTGGCCGGCCTGGTTCAGATCGGCAACCGCAAGATCATACTCCGCCTTAAGCGTGTAAAGCTGGCTGCGCCGAAGCAGCAACGTCGGGTCCTTGGGTGCTTCGGCAAGCTGTCGATTGACCGCGTCCAACGCCTCCATGATGTCGTCTTCGGCGATCGCCAAGGGCACGGCAATGGCGCAAAAGCCGATGGCGATCAGGACCAGCACTCGAAACATCATAAACACCTTAATCTAAGAACTGGCGGCCACTATAACAGCTTTTGACGTGGGCGGCAAAGGCCAGAATTGTCAAAAAAGGGCTAAGCCGCCTCGGTCACTTTGGGCGGAATTCCCGTGGCGGGCGCGAAAAGATCGCGGTGCAATTGACGCAAGGCGGCGAGGAAGAAGCTCACGCGCGAATCCGGGATATTCGGAATTTTAATCGGATTATCGGCGGCGATCAGGAGTTGTTTGTACGCGCCGCCGTCACTATTGCGCTTCGTTTCGAGCCGTATGTCTCGCACCTGGTCCCATGGGAATTTTTTGCGATAGCCGATCGAACCAACGCCGACGAACACTTCTCCGTCGTTGCCTTCGGCGCGCACACAGAATTTTCCGCAGACGGTCATGATGGCCATGCTGCCGAGCACGATACTGCCGAAAAGAAACGGTAATCCGAAGAGGGACATTCCAAGACTGAAGTGGCCCTTAACGATTTGGGTACCGTAGATGCCGCCAAGCGAACCACCCGACCAGATCAACATGAATGGGACGAGAAAAAAAGCCGCAGCCGAGCGCGTCGATGAGCCGAGTTCAAAGCCGTTGGGAAAACGTTTATACCAAACGCCTTTGGGCGGGTTGCTGAGATCGACGGGTTCGATTTCACTTTCGGAAAGGGCGTCCGCGAAACTGAAGTTGTAAGCACATTTGCGGCAAAGGGCGATGTCGTTGGCGACATTGACGTTCTCCAGCGGGACCTGGCTGTGACATTTGGGGCAAACAACTTCGACCGATTCGCTCACAGCCAAAATTCAGCACGCTTTATGCCGAAAACGTTAGTTGAGGACCTTACCGTCGGTATCAATCAGTTTGATCTCGCCGAAGCCGAGATCGCGAATATCCTTCTCAATCTTGGAACGATCGCCGACGACGACCCAAACGAGATTGCCCGGGTGAATCAGCTTTTTGGCGGCTTGCTGCAGGTCTGAGAGTTGGAGCGCGAGAGCTTTCTTCGGGTAGGTCTCATAATAGTCCTCCGGCAAGCGATAACGGATCAGTTGCCCAATCGCGCGACCGACGGCAGAGCTGGTTTCCCATTCGCCGGGGAGAGTGAGGGTCATCGATTTTTGTGCCACGGCAAGCTCATCGGGTTTGATTGGTTTGTCGGCGAGGATGCCACGCAATTCCTTGTCGATCTCGACCAGCGATTCCTTGGTTTTGTCCGTCTGGACGGGCGCGATCACCATGTAAGGGCGCTGGCCGCGCGCGCCGGCAATGACACTGTGCGCGCCGTAGGACCAATGCTTGTCCTCGCGCAAGTTCATGTTGACGCGAGCGGTGAAAGTGCCGCCGAGGACGTTGTTCATGGCCTCGATCGCGATTTCGTCAGGATTCGACTTGGGCGGGGCGAGTTCGCCAGTGAAGATGATCGACTGAATTGAGCCGGGACGATCCAGCAGGTAAAGCGTGGAGCTGCTGGCGGGTTTCACCTGGCCGATGTCCTTTTTGGGAACGGTGCCCTGCTGCCAAGCGCGAAAATGTTTTTCCAGCCTGGGGGTTATTTCGGCAAGTGTGGTGTCGCCCACGATGATCAGCGTGGCGTTATTCGGCTTGAACCAGGTTTCGTAAAATTTTTGCAGATCGCCGCGCGTAAGTTTAGCTACGCTTTGTTCAGTGCCGCTGCCGGTGAAAGGATTGCTATACGGGTGAGCCGGGCCGTAGAGCAGGCCGGGCAGAACGCGCAGCGCCATTTGGGAAGGCTCGGATTTTTCGCGCTTGATGCCATCAAGTTGCTGGTTCTGGAGACGCTTGAAATCGCGCTCGGGAAAAGCGGGATTCAGGATCACGTCGGCGTATAAATCGAGGGAGGGATCGAGATTCACCTTCAGCGCGGAAAGAGAAACGCTGGATGTGTCGAGGTCCGAGCGCGCGCTCAGGTCGGCCCCAAGACGGGCGAGTTCCTCATCGATTTCGAGCGAACTGCGCTTCTTCGTGCCTTCGTCGAGCATGCTCATGGCGAGTTTGGCCGTTCCAGGCGAAGAAAGTTTGTCCGAGGCATAGCCGGCATCTACCTGGAGACCAAACTGGACCAAGGGCGCGGTGTGCCGCTCAGCCAAAACGATTTTCAGCCCGTTCGCCAGATTCGTGTAATGCAGGTCCGGGAACTTCACCTCAGGCCGGATGGACGGGTCCGGCACTTTTGAACGATCTACGCCCGTCTTGGCGGTCTCGTAAGCCGGATAAGGGTGAACTTCGAGAATATAAACACCGTCCGACAACCATTCCTGCGCGACCTTACGGAGCTGCTCGGCGGTGGCTTCGCGTGTGCGATCCAAAGTCAGCCGGTAATTGTTCGCGTCGCCGGTGAAGACCTGGTACGTGGCGAGAATGTCCGATTTGCCGTGGAAGCCACCGATACGTTCCATGCCGCGGATGAATTGCGCGAAGTTGCTCGTTTTCACACGCTCCAATTCGTCCGAGGTCGGACCCTTGCGCAGGAATTTGTCTAATTCTTCGTCGATGGCTTTCTCAACGTCGGCCAGTGGTTTGCCCGGGCGTGCAGTGGCCATGATCGTGAACAGGCCGCCGATTTCGTTGGGATCTATGAAGGCTGCGACATCGGTGGCGAGCTGATCGTCGTATACCAGGCGTTTGTAAAGGCGCGAGGTCTTGCCCATGGCCAGCACGTCACTGACGAGATTGAGTTGATCCGCCTCCAGGGTGCCGAATTGGGGCATGTTCCAGACTTTGTAGAGGCGCGCTTGCGGGACGCGGTCCTGCGCGATCTGGCGTTTTACGCCCGAGCGCTTGGGAACCCAGGCTTCGTGGCGCGCGATTGGTGGGCCGGGCGGGATGTCCGCGAAATATTTCTCGACCTTTTCACGGGCAACCTCGGTATCGACATCGCCGGCGACCACGACCGTCGCATTGGCCGCGCCGTAATAGGTCTTGAACCATTCCTTCACGTCATCGACCGACGCGGCGTTCAGGTCTTCCATTGAACCGATCACCGTCCACGAGTAGGGATGGCCCGGTGGATAAACGGCTTTGGTGACGAGTTCGTTGACGAGGCCGTAAGGTTGATTTTCGCCCTGGCGTTTTTCGTTTTGGACGACGCCGCGCTGTTCATCGAGCTTGGCCTGATTGATCGCGCCAACGAGATGGCCCATGCGGTCGGATTCCATCCACAACAGAAAATCGAGCGCGTCCTTTGGGGCGTTCTCGAAATAGTTTGTGCGGTCCTCGCTGGTGGTGCCATTGAGATCGGTCGCGCCGACTTTCTCCATCGCTTTAAAATAATCGTCATCGAAATGCTCGCTGCCGTTGAACATGAGGTGCTCGAACAAATGAGCGAAACCAGTCTTGCCCGGCTTTTCGTTTTTGGATCCGACGTGATACCACACGTTGACGGCGACGATCGGCGCTTTGTGGTCCTCGTGCACGATGACGGTGAGGCCATTTTTCAGCACAAACTTTTTGTGCGGCAATTGGATGTTTGAGCCGAGATCCGGTTTCGGCGCGGCGTTGATCAGTGAAATACTAAGAGCGAGAACAGTTAAAATTCGGCGCATGATCATTCCTTCATTTCCCAAATAAGTGTCAGACAGTACTCGTGCGCGCCGAACAAGTCTACTGTGAGATTTATCCAGGTGGTTCGCGCGGGGGATATTGACCTGCAACAACCTGCCGGTAACTCTACGCGTATGACGCGTGCAATTCTCGTGCTGCTGCTCTCCGGCGCCTTCGCTTGCGCCGCGCAATACGACCTCATCATCCGCAATGGCAAAGTCATGGATGGGACCGGAAATCCCTGGTTCTACGCCGACATCGCGGTGAGCGGCGATCGGATCGCAGAGCTTGGACAGGTGCAGGGCTCCGCGAAACGCGAGATCGATGCGAAAGGATTGGCAGTCGCGCCGGGATTTATCGACATGCATTCGCATTCGGATTTTCTGTTGCTGGAAGACGGGAATGCGGAGAGCAAAATCCGGCAGGGCGTGACAACCGAAGTTCTGGGCGAAGGCAGTTCGGCTGGACCGACGAAGGGCAAGCTGGTCGCCCGTCCGGTCTCAGTCGGCGGCAACGAGAAGGCGCAGATTCGCACGTTGGGCGAATACTTCGCTGCCGTCGAGCGCACCGGCATCGCGGTGAACATCCTCTCGTATGTCGGCGCGGGCAACGTTTGGCAGTGCGTAATGGGACTATCATTCGACCGGCCGAACGCCGCTGACCTGGAGCGCATGAAAGAACTAGTCACCGAAGCGATGCGCGATGGCGCATTCGGATTATCGACGGCCCTGATGATGCCGCCCGGCTCGCTCGCGACCACGGAAGATCTGGTCCAGCTTTGCAGGGTCGTTCGCGAACACGGCGGAATTTATTCGAGTCACATTCGCGACGAAGGCCTTGGCGTGTTCGATTCCGTGAAGGAAGCGATCGCGATTGGCGAACAAGCGGGCGTCGCCGTGGATATCCTTCATCTCAAAATCGCAGACCAACAGTATTGGGGACGCATGAACGAGGTGATCGAGCTGATCGCAGCTGCGCGTAAACGGGGAGTCAATGTGCAGGCGAACATTTATCCTTACACCCGGGGCAACAACGATCTTTCCAGCATCATCCCGCCGTGGGCGCACGAAGGCGGCCGCAACGAGATGCTCGCGCGCCTGAAGGACCCGAACATGCGCGCGCGTTTGAAGCGCGACATCGAGAACGGACTGCCGAATTGGTATAATCATTACACTGCGGTCGGTCGCGACTGGAGCCGAATGTTAATCAGCGCGAACAACGCTTACCGGGGGCAGACGATGGATCGCGTCATTGCGGCGAAGAAAGCGGAGCCGCTCGACGTGCTCTTCGATCTGTTGATCGAGAACAACGGGTCTGTCTCGACCGTTTACGCGCATCACACGGAAGCTGACATGAACCTCGCGCTATCGCAGCCGTGGTGCTCAATTGGTTCCGACGGCTCGGCCTACGCCATTAACGGCGTGTTGCGCCGCGGTCATCCGCATCCACGGAATTTCGGCACCTTCCCGCGCGTGCTTGGAGTTTACGCACGCGAACGGGGCTTGCTGCGGATGGAAGACGCGGTGCGCAAAATGACTTCCCTGAACGCCACGAAACTTGGCATCCGCGACCGCGGTTTGTTGCGGGCCGGCCAATTCGCGGACATCACCATCTTTGATCCCGATCGCGTGATCGACCGCTCAACTTACGAAGATCCGTTTCGCTACAATGAAGGGATCGAATACGTCGTGGTGAACGGCCAACTGGTGCTGGACCGCGACAAACATACGGGCGCCCGACCCGGTCGTGCCTTGCGCCACAAATCCGCGGTGGAGTCGAACTAAAAGGAACCCGCGAGTCTCCGAATTTCAGCTTCCTTCGATACGATCAGCGGCGAAAATTTTTCCATTTCGGAAGGGAACCAACGGATTTTGGGATCGCGATGATCGCGACTGCTGGGGACGGAAGTGCGGTCGCCGCCGAGGAAGGCCCAATTTTGCGGACGCCAGAAATCGAAGCACAATCGGTTTTTGGCGATCACCGTTTGGCGAAGTTTGTCGAACGCGGGTGAGTTGTGTGTGGCGGCGTCGATGCCGAGTTGTCGCGCAAATTCGGCTGCAATGATCGCATGGCCGTGCTCGGTAATTTGCAGGCCGTCCTCAGTCAGACCCGTGAGACGCGATAGATCGATGGTTGGATATCCGAGGCGCAGAATTGCCGTATCATAATCTGCAAGCAAGGTGTTGTGTCTCGTCAAATCAGGGAGGGGCGCGTTTGCGTGCTCGAACCTTGGCGGAATGACCAGCAGAATGCGCGAGGTTTGGTTCGTGAAGCGGGCAAGGAACTTTGAGTACGCCGCCACAAATTCAGTGGTCGTGTGTCCTTCGAGCGCCTCAGCGCGACCGAATTCGCAAACGATGACAGTCGCTCCCGCGTTTTTGACATGCTGCTCCAGCGACGGAAATCCGAAATCGCGGGGTTGCGCGAAGACGGTATCTCCTTCCCAGCCGAAATTGCGGAAGCGCAGGTTGAGCGAGCGATAATGGAGCGTCAGCAAAGTTTCCAGGTGGCCGCTTTGCTGGGCGGTGACGACGTCCGTGCCACCGAGGAAAGCCAGAACGTCATTCGTTCGAAAGGAGAATGCCTGCGCGTGAGCAGCAATGAGGCCGAAGGCAAGCAGCTTACTCATATCGCAGCGCCTGGATGGGGTTCAGACGGGCGGCTTTGAAGGCGGGCACCAGCCCGGCGAGAATCCCCACCAGCACGCTGAACAGAAACGCGAGCACCATCGCGTTGGCGGTGATCACCGGCGTGTTCTCCGTAGGCGAGATGAAGGACAACAATTCCACGAGCGCGTACGATGCGATTAATCCCGAAATGCCGCCGATGACGGCAATGACGACGCTCTCGACGATGATTTGGATAAATACCGTGCCATCGCTCGCGCCGACCGCTTTGCGGATGCCCAATTCGCGCACGCGCTCGGTGATGCTCGCCAGCATGATGTTCATGATTCCGATCCCGCCGACGAGCAGGCTGATAGCCGCGATGATACCTCCGCTCATTCGTGCGTTATGGATAGAACTGTTGATTTGTTCCGCCCAGTTTTCCTGCGTCTGAAATTGAAAATCTTCGAGGCCATGGTGCGTTTGAAGCAGGACGTTGCGCACCTGCTGCAGGGCCGGTTCGAGCGAATCAATGTTCGCGATTTTGACGGCCACGCTGGAGAGACGCGGGTCGGGCGTATTATTCGTGCCCGACGCGGCGCGGAACTTCAGCCACATGGTATTTAGCGGGATATAAACGGTGCCGTTCTTCATGCGATAAACGAAACTGCTGCCCCGTTTATTTTGCCACCCGCGACTGCGGGTCACGCCGCCGTGGTCCTGCTGATCGAGTTTCAGCACGCGCGCTTTGCGATCCTGTTCGCTTTCGTAATGTTGGAACATGCCGATGATCGTAAGCGGCTGGCCATTCACGTTGATCGTTTCGCCGATGGGAATAATTTCGCGGCCGGTTTTCTCCGGCGAACCAAAAAGCTCATCACGAATCATCGTGCCGATCACGCAAACGCTTTGCGCGTAATCATCGTCCAGATCGTTGAACATGCGGCCATGCTCGACGACGTGCTGGTTCATTTCGAGGGCGGTGGGCCAGGTGCCGACAAAGTTGAATGGGTTGAACGACTTCCCGCCGCGCGTGAACGTGACGCGTTGCGAACGCATCTCAGGCATGACTAATTTTATAAGCGGCGCGCTTTGTTTCAGGGCCCGCACGTCGTTCATCGTCAAGCCAGTTACCTGGTCGATCAAGTGCGCCTGATGCGTCGGCAATTCTTCCTCTTCGATGCGGACTTTTTCGAGGCCGCCAATCGCGATCAAGGCGTCGCGCATTCCATTTTCCATTCCTTTCACGAGCGCGGACATCGCCACCAGGCTCGACACGCCGAGGATGATGCCTAGCATCGTCAACACCGAACGGAATTTGTGCGCCCAGATTTCCTTGAACCCGACGATGATGGCGTTTGTGAGGTTCATGAGCGGTGTTTCACCATGGAGACACGGAGAAGAAATTGGTTTTTCGTCTCCGTGCCCTCCATGTCTCCGTGGTGAATAAGGGCATAGCGGATCAGTTTCGTGCGACACCGGACAGCCGAGGGTCCAGAACGGTGGCCACTTTACCGTCGCGGATTTCGATCCGACGCGGCGTACGACTGGCGATCTCCGGGTCGTGCGTGACGAGCGCTATCGTGCGGCCCTCCCGGCTGAGTTGACAGAACAACTGCAGGATCGCGTCGCCAGTGTTCGAATCGAGATTGCCTGTCGGTTCATCCGCGAAAATGATGCGCGGATTATTCACGAGCGCCCGTGCAATCGCCGCGCGCTGCTGCTGGCCACCTGAAAGTTGCATCGGCCGATGCCGCGCGCGGTTTTCCATGTCGACCAACTTCAGCGCCGCCATCGCGCGGTCCTGACGCTCCCGCCTGCTCACGCCGCTGTAAATCATTGGCAATTCGACATTTTGGAGCACGTTTAACTTTGGAAGCAGATTGAAGAACTGGAACACAAACCCGATCTTCGCGTTGCGAATGCGCGCCAATTCGCGCCCGGATGCGGCTTCAATCATGGTGCCGTCCAGTTTGATCGTTCCGCGGCTCGGGGAATCGAGGCACCCCAGGATATGCATCAAAGTCGATTTGCCGCTACCGGAGGGCCCAATGATCGAAATGAATTCGCCAGCGTCGATGTCCAGCGTTACGTCATCCAGTGCGCGGATTTCCTCCCCGCCAAGCTGATAAATTTTACTGACATTGCGAAGTTCGACCAACGGCATGGCGTATCAGGAGCCTGCGGGGCGCGCGGCCGTCCCGCGATTCTGGGGTGGAGTGCCGGTGGCGAGCGCTTTGCGAGTGGACGGTGGTATCTGCGGGAGGCTCGGCCGGCTGTCAACGACCTGTTCCAGCGAAACAATTTCGCCTTCACTCAGCCCTTGCTGAATCTCGGCGTAAAAGAAGTCCGTCAGTCCGACGCGCACTGGGCGGCGAACGAATGATTCGCCGTCCTTCACGAACACATAACGCTCGTTGCGGTCCGTGAAGATCGCCGACAAGGGCAGCGACAGCACGTTTTCCGCGGAACTCACCGGGAAATTCAGGATCGCGGTCATGCCGGGGCGCACGCGCGGATCAATGTTTTTCAATGCCACGCGGGTGGCAAAACCTTTGATGCCGTTTTTGACAACGGCTTGCGGCGCAATCCGGTCCAGCTTGCCGGTAACTTCCAATCCCGGCACGGATTCGACTGACACTTCCA
>DATENK010000134.1:0-2425 GCA_035275085.1 Verrucomicrobiia bacterium
CCTCAAAATAGAACATGATCATCCCGCCGTAATCGAGAAACTCATCGTTCTCCCCGATGGTCAACACGGGCGATTTCTTTACGGCGTCCAAAACCAACAGCGATCTTTTGCTTTCGAGGCTGGTGATAAAGACGATATGGAAATTTTTCGCGTCTTGTGGGTTGGTGATCTTCTTGACTTCGAAGGCGCGGCCGTGCGCCTTCTTATCACTCAAAAGCATGTTCAGCTTCGTCGTAAAGTCCTCGTCGCCAAACACAGCCACGCGCAAGGGCGCTGCGTCCGAGGTAAAAGCATTGGTTGGCCACTCGACGAATTTCGCGAAGTTATAAAGGAATGCCGCCTTGACCTCCGCCTCGGACGCCTGGGGTGCCGCCTGGCCCCGCGCCGCGCCGAGGATCAGCAGCAGCACCGCCTGACAGAGCAACCAAAAGAAGCTCAGTCGCGTTCGCCGCTGCATTGTTGGGGCTGGACTCATGATCCGTCGGTTCTGAGTCGCGCGTTAAAAGCGAAACGTGATTTTGCCGTAGACGCTAGTCTCCACCTCGGTCGTTTGTGTTTGGATATACGAAGGGGCAAACTCCTTATGAGTGTTAAAGAGGCTTTGACCGACAATCGAAAACTCCCAGTTTTTGTTGGGCCGCCAGCCAAGTCGCGCATCTACGGCGGTGTATGCCGGCACATTGCGATTTTGGAGCGCGTCCACATAGCGCACGCCCAGGTCCAGTTCGAAATTGCCCGGCAGATCCATCATTGAGCGCACGCCAATTTGATGATTGGGACTATCGTCTTCGGCGCCTTCGAGCAGCGGATCATTGCTGCCGTCCTTCTTATGCAATTGGATGCTCCAGACCGTGTAATTCACGCGCAAGCGCCACCAGTCCGTCGGTTGGAAGCTGCTCGCCAGTTCGCCGCCATAGACCTCGCCCTCAATCAGGTTGTTGATTGTGAAGGGGACCAAACCGTGCGGCGGCGGAGGCCCCAGTTCCAGGAGATTCGTCCCTTGCTCGATGGACCGTTGCCGGTCGTAAATGTTGTAGAATGCCGCAAGGTCAAACGTCACGCGATCGTGCGGTTGAATCCGGTAGCCCAGTTCGAACGCGATCAGCTCTTTGGAATCCATGCTGCGGCTGCCGAATTGTGAAACCAGCACTGGGGCCGGGCCAAAAACACCTGGCGGAAACACCTGGCGGTTGATGCGAATATCGTCTTCAGCCCGCGAGGGCGTGCTGATCGCCCGTGACGCCGCAAACCAGGCGGTCTGTTTGGGCGTGATTGTAAATGAGAGCCGCGCGTTGGGCTGGAATTCCCACCCGGTATAATCGTTATGTTCGATTTTGGTGCCCAACGTCAGCCGCAAGCGTTCACGAATCACCTCGATTTCATCCTGAACAAACGCGCTGTAGAGTGAATCCGTGCGTTCGTCCGGGTTGAAACTCACAGCGAAGGTGTTGTCCAGATGATCGGACGTGAGGTTGTAGCCTAGGCCGACCACGATGTCATGGCGGCTGCCAAGCTGGAACCGGTGCTGCAAGTCCAGGTCAAACGTGTCGCGCGTTTCAGCGAACACCACACGGTCGCGCTCTGTGCGATCATAATATGCCTTGAACGCCAACTCGGACGTATCCGAGAACTTATGGTTCCAACGGCCCAGAACATTCCCGCCGCCCACGTGCACTTTACCCTGGAGCAGTTCGAAATACGGCGCGGTGAGCGATGGCACCAGAGCAGTCTGATTTAACTCCCCGGTGTAGATATCGCCCTGCAGCGTGTACAGGTTTTCCTCAGTCGGCTCCCAATCGAATCGAAACCCGCCCCGCCACATGGACCAATTGTCATTAGCATCAGAACCATCCGGCAAGGCGGAATCGTCCCGGTTTAAATATTTTGTATAGACGCGGTAATAAGCGTTTTCGCCAATCTTACCGCCGTATCGGACTGTGCCGAAGCCGCGTTCTTCATTCCCGCCGCCGCCGCTGATCAGCAAGCCCTGTGTGTCCTTGGCCTTTCGGGTCGTGATATTGATCACGCCATTCACCGCATTGGCTCCCCACAGCGATGCGCCGGGGCCGCGGATAACTTCGATGCGATTGACATCCTCGAGGACGAGATCCTGCACGTCCCAATAAACGCCGGCAAATAGCGGCGTATAAACACTGCGACCATCGATCAATACCAGAAGCTGGTTTGCAAATTCATCATTGAATCCGCGCGAACTGATTGCCCAGGTATGTGAATCCTGCCGCGCAACCTCCAGCCCAGCGGCCAGACGCAGCGCTTCCGGAATACTCGTTACGCCCGAGCGCCGGATGTCTTCGTTGGTGATAACGTAAATGGCAGCCGCGGCATCGGAGAGTTTTTCAGGCCGCTTGGAAACGGAGGTCACCTCGATTTTCATAAGGTCCTCGAGGTTCATTTCCATCACGTC
>DATENK010000135.1:0-2445 GCA_035275085.1 Verrucomicrobiia bacterium
CGGATGACTGGATAAGTCGATGGAAGGGACTGGAGGAAGCGGATCAGCGAGCACGTGAGTGGATGGGGCAGGGACTTCCGAACCTGCGGGCGCCACGTCGGCCCCAGAGGCCGGAGTGGGAATTATGGGAAATATGGATTCTGGTGCGGCGACGGCTGCGGCTGTTGGTGACTGCTGCGGCTGGGCTTCGCCACAGCCGCGGTACGGGCTTGCCGGGCGGAGGATGGGTGGATCTTGTGTGTAGGCGTCGATGAGGGAGTTGGGCGGGAACAGTGTCTTGCGGTACTCATAGAGCTCGGCGGAACAGAGGCCGACCCCGGCTTTCCAAAGGAGAGTGGCGGCATGCTGGATGGGGTCGTGTTTCAACGCATGATTGACGCGCTCAAGGAGATCCGGCGGAAGTTCGGCGAGCCGAGAGCGGATGTCAGCGATCTGGTTCGCGGGTGGCGGCGAATAGTCGCGCGGGGTTTTGGGGGTCGGTTCAGGATCGATATGCGTTTGAGAAGGGAGCGTGGCCGGTGCCCAGTGGTAAAAGTTGATGAGATCGTCGCGCGTGTAATGAATGAAGCCGTGTTTAAGAAGGACGTCCAAGGCGTCGTCGAACAGCCGTCTAAAACAAAGGTCAAGGACACGCGTGCGGAGGTCGGGATCGACATCGGCGAGGTGGTACTTTGGAGTGTTGGTCGGAGTGCTTTTCATAAGTTATTTATGATTTACCATTTAGATTCAAGCGTCATTGCGTTTATGGTTGCGCGTCCCTGCGCTCATTTTTTGGTTTGAGTATGACAGGGAGGGTCGGACATCTACGGGGGGACCCTCGGAAAACGTTGTAAGTAACAAAATTCACGTTCCAAGCCGGAAAAATGGGGCTTTTCAGTGAAATTTGCTCGTCTCGCCCACGGTTGGTGGAATGATCAGGGATGCAAACGACGGTGTCATGTCCTTACTGCGGCGAGGCGAATACAATCTTTGTGGACGAATCCGCGGGTGAATCGCAGGAGTACGTCGAGGATTGTCAGGTGTGCTGCCAGCCGTGGCAGGTGACGGTGACGTTGGATGAGGAGGGCGAGCCGGACGTGGATGTGCGCAAGGGAGCGGAGTGAGTTGGAAATGTTTTTGGATTAAGGAATCAGAACTGCGCGTTAGCGCGAAATTGATGCACGCCGCGTGAGTTTCATCACGCGTACGAAAATTCTCACGCAAGAATAAGCTAAAAGAGCCCGCTGTTACACATGGCAAGGGCCCTGCTATTGGGATTTCTGCGAAGCGCTTCAGCAACGAAAACCGAAACGCGAGCGAGAGAAGTCTCGCTCAAAGAAAGAGATCGTATGTATGAGCGCAGATTCTTCGCGGAAACTAAGTGGTGTTCAAATTGTCCTCATCGTTCTTGCCGTGCTGGCAGTCATCGTCCTGCTCGCTGGACTTGTGTTGCCGAGCCTCGCGAAAGCGAAAGCGAGGGCAAGCACAGCGCAACGCAGCGTTTCTATCAATGCCGGCCTGTTCGAGCAATTAAACCAGCCCGACATAGCTGCCCGCGTGCGGGGACCTTCCGCCGCGTTTAGCACCGAGACCTACGATCGCATCGACGCCAATCCATTTCTGCGTGTCATCGATAATCCCCTGTCCACGTTCTCGATTGACGTGGACACCGCGTCTTACGCGAACGTGCGCCGCTTCCTGAACACGGGCATGTTGCCGCCGAAAGACGCGGTGCGGATCGAGGAACTGATCAATTACTTTTCTTATGATTATCCTCAGCCGCGGGACGAGCATCCGTTTGCTGTGAACGTAGAGATCAATGAATGTCCCTGGAATCCCGCGCACCGTCTTGCGCGCATCGGCTTAAAAGGAAAAGAGATCGCCGCAGGAGAACGTCCGGCGTGCAATCTCGTGTTCCTGATCGATGTGTCCGGCTCGATGCAGCCGATGAACAAGCTTCCGCTTGTTATTTCCTCGCTTGAATTGCTTCTGGACGAACTCTCGGCGCAAGACCGGATCGCGCTCGTCGTATATGCCGGCAGTTCAGGAGTGGTGCTGGATTCCACCCCTTGCGCGCAAAAGGCCCGGATTCGGCAGGCATTGCGCGCGCTCCATGCCGGTGGGTCGACGAACGGCGGGCAAGGTATTCAGGATGCGTATGAACTGGCGCGAGCGAACTTCATCCGCGGCGGCGTCAATCGTGTGATTCTTTGCACCGACGGCGACTTCAATGTTGGCGTGACCAGCGTTGGCGAATTGACGCGGCTGATCGAAGAGAAAGCCAGAAGCGGCGTGTTCCTGACTGTGCTTGGATTCGGCATGGGCAATTACAAGGACGGGACGCTTGAGAAACTCGCCGACATCGGCAATGGCAATTACGGGTACATCGATTCGCTCGCTGAATCCAAAAAGCTGCTCGTTGAACAAGTCAGCGGGACGCTGGTGACGATCGCGAAGGACGTGAAA
>DATENK010000136.1:0-5847 GCA_035275085.1 Verrucomicrobiia bacterium
CGCTGCTTTGGTTGTTCCGGAAAATGCAATCCGTCAAAACCACCTGACCCGCGCCAATGCAAATCGCCCCCCCGCGGCCCGGGCCGCCATTGCCCGGCAATGACCCAGGCGATCCGAACGGCGGCCCGCCAATTCCGCCGAAAACACGGTTTCCCTCGAACACGCACTGATTACAGGTCAGGAAACCAAAATTCAAAATTGCCCCGCCGTCAGCGGCGCCGCCAGGGCCGCCCGTAAAGCCGGTCGTCCCGCGGAGGTAACCATCGACCAACCTCAGCCCTTCCATCGTAACGTTGACGCCGAAGTTGATCACAAACATTTGAACGGCACCCCGGCCGCTGATGGTGACGTTATGGCCGTTAGCACGCCACGTTCCGCTGCTATTAATTTGGATGGTGCTACTCAGCATAATTGTCCCATCACACTCGAAAACGATATCTCCGCCCTGGAAGAGCGCGGCCCGCAACCCCCCTTCGTTACAAACTGTCACTGACGCGCTTCGTGCAGAGGATATGCTGAAGGAAAGAAGAAACGCCAGGCAAACAAGCTGAGACTTCATAGGCGTGTACAGACTATCGTCTTTAAACCATCCCGTGGTCAATCCTAATCACGGTTCATTCGTAGCCTTTAGCGGGTTTCGGCGGTAGCGCGGCCTTGTTGGTCACCCACAATTGCACCACCTCCGACCGCCATGGAATCTCTTTCTTATCAGCAATGATTACCCGCGGAAGAAACTCGACCTCGTGACCGAACAAATCGAGGGTCACCACGCCGGGCAAAAACGTCAGGTCCTCATAAAGCAGCTTGCCGTAGGGCAGCGGTTTCTTCGGTTTGTCGAATAATACCGTGCCAGTGTTGGTAGCTTTTTCATCAGGAAATTCCAGGACGGCCGAGATTTTGAGATAAGGTTGCGTGACGCGCACCGAGTTGGTCTCGAAGGTGACTTGCCATGGCCCTTTGCGATGACGGAGCCATTCGATGCCGCTGAAGACCGCAAGGTAGGCAAGCAGCACGGCGACGAAGAGCACAACCGTTTGTTTCCACGGAAAACTAGTCTTCATCACGGTCAGTGTTACCCTGAAAATAGGATGTCATGCGAATCCGGGTTTAATATCATGCTGGTGCAGCATGCGAAAGCTCGCATCGACCATCGCCTGGATCGCCGTCGCGGCGCTAGGTGCGTTTGCGTACGCCACTCTGGCGCTACGCCGCGGCGAAAGCATCAACTCGGCATTCATCCTCACGGCCGCGTTGTGCTCGTATGCGATCGGCTACCGATTTTATTCCAAGTGGATCGCGGCCCGCATCGTGGCGTTGAACGATCGACGCGCGACACCCGCGGAAGTTCACGATGACGGGAAGGATTTCGTTAAGACAAACAAATGGATCGTGTTCGGACATCACTTCGCGGCCATCTCGGGACCCGGTCCGTTGGTCGGCCCTGTGCTAGCCGCGCAATTCGGATATTTGCCGAGCGCATTGTGGATCTTAATCGGCGTAGTGCTCGGCGGCGCGGTGCAGGATTTCGTGGTGCTCTTCTGCTCGATGCGGCGCGACGGCAAGTCGCTCGCGCAAATGGTGAAGGAAGAACTGAACAACACCGCTGGAGTGATCGGCGTGGCCGCGATCCTGTCAATCATGATCATTCTGCTGGCCGTGCTTGCGTTGGTCGTGGTGAAGGCCCTGGCGGAAAGTCCGTGGGGCGTGTTCACGGTCGGAGCGACGATCCCGATTGCGATGCTGATGGGCGGCTACCTGCGTTTCGTGCGGATCGGCAAAGTCATGGAAGCGTCTGCCTTCGGAGTCGTGATGCTTTTGCTCGCCGTTTGGGGCGGGCGCTTCGTGCACGACCACGGGACGTTGTCGGCCACATTCACCCTCAGCGCCGAAAAATTGGCTTGGATCATCATTTTGTACGGATTCGCTGCCAGCGTCTTGCCCGTGTGGCTGCTGCTGGCCCCGCGGGATTACCTGAGCACATTCATGAAGCTGGGCACTATCTTCGCCTTGGTCGTGGGCGTGTTTCTTGTGCTGCCGGATTTGAAGATGCCCGCGATGACGAAGTTCGTAGACGGCTCAGGTCTCGTTGTCGCGGGGAAAGTGTTTCCGTTCTGTTTCATCACGATTGCGTGCGGAGCGATATCGGGGTTTCACACGCTGATCTCCAGCGGGACCACGCCCAAGATAATCACGCGCGAAAGCTATTCCCGACCCATCGGTTACGGCGCGATGTGCCTGGAGTCCCTGGTGGCAATCATGGCGCTGATCGCTGCCTGCACCCTGGACCCCGGTGTTTATCTCAGCATGAACGTGAAAGGCACACCGCCGGAGACTGTGGCAAAGGTGAGCGCCACCGGTTTTCCGGTTACTGAATCGCAGATGAGTGGGCTGGCTGAACAGGTAAAAGAGAAAACGTTGTTCGGGCGCACTGGCGGCGCAGCCACGCTCGCGGTCGGCATGGCGAACATTCTTTCGCAGGTCACCAAAGGACGCTGGCTCGACCTGTGGTATCACTTCGCGATCATGTTCGAGGCGCTGTTCATTCTGACCACGCTCGATGCGGGAACGCGCGTGGGACGTTACCTGATCCAGGACACGTTAGGTAATGTGTATAAGCCGCTTGGCGACACCAAGAGCTTGCTGGCGAATGTCGTATCCAGCCTGCTGGTGGTCGCGGGTTGGGGCTACTTCCTGATTCAAGGCGTGCGCGATCCGCTCGGTGGCATCAACTCCCTTTGGCCCCTATTTGGCATTGCCAATCAACTGCTGGCGAGCATTGCGTTATGTCTTGCCACGACTGTGATCTTGAAAATGCATTTAGGCGATCGGCCGCGGCCGGCGTTCGCGCTCGTTACGCTCATCCCGTTGATCTGGCTGATGGCAGTCACCATGACCGCTGGCGTGCAAAAAATCTTTCATGCCGATCCGCGCATTGGATTTTTGGCAAACGCCAAAGTTTTGAACCAGAAATTGCCGGCCCTCAAAGCCGCTCAAGATACCCAGGAAAATCGAAAAGCGATCCGCACAAACCGCACGCTCCAATTCAACAATTACCTCGATGCGGTCGTAGCCGGAGCCTTCCTGGTGTTGGTGTTGCTGATCGTACTTCTCAGCCTGCGAGAGTGGGTCCTCCTGATTGCCCGCCGCCGCGTCGCCCAATTGCACGAATCGCCACCGGTCTGGCTGCCGCATTACGCGGTTGCGGAAGCCCGGCCTGCAAGCGCGGTGGCCTTGATCGCCCTTGGCTTTGCGCTCATCCGGGAACTTTCCGGCCAGGCAGACGTCGACCGCGTTCAAAAATGTGCCTGCCAGGCATTCCGCGTAAGCGGACTCGAAGACCGCGGCGCTGCTTACGAGCAGGCGCTGGAAGGTAAGTATAATGGCTCCGTAAACCGCTGCTGCTAGCCATGCAATTTCCAAATAATCCGAATTCCAATCTGCGGCGCTGGGAGCTTGGGATTTGGAGCTTCTTTGCAACTTGGAACCTGGAACTTGGAACTTTCCTGTGAATCGCATCGGACTATTTGGGGGCTCCTTCGATCCTGTGCATCTCGGGCATTTGCTGGTGGCGCAGGCGGCTTGTGAAGAGTTCAATCTTGATCGGCTGTTCTTTGTTCCGGCCGCGCAATCGCCACTCAAGCCGGAGCGCATTCCCGCGCCGCCGGAAGTCCGGCTGCGCATGCTTCGTCTGGCGCTCGTGGGCGAACCCAACTACGAAGTAGACGATCAGGAAATTCGCCGCGGCGGTCCCTCCTACACGATCGATACCGTTCGGGCCTACCGGCAACTCTATCCCAAGGCCAGCCTGTTCTACATCATTGGCGCAGACCACGTCCCGCTGCTGCCGAAATGGCGCGCGGCAGACGAATTAGCTGCTCTCGTGGAGTTCCTTGTGGTGCCGCGTCCAGGCGATCCACCCGTCGCGGCCAAAGCGCCGTTTCGGGTCCAAAACCTGGTGGGCACTCCCTTCGCCGTTTCCTCCAGCCAAATTCGCACGCGAGTCAAATCCGGGAAGCGGATCCAGGATCTGGTTCCAGCGGCGGTCGCCGAAGCCATCCGCAATTCCGGACTTTATCTTTAAGGGCCCGTAGGCCAAAGTAAGGCAGTAACGATGGATTCAAGGAAATTGGCCCTGCTCTGCAGGGAATTGGCAGACCGGAGAAAGGCCGAGGACATCGTGGTCCTGGACGTCCGCAAAATCTCCTCCATTACTGATTATTTCGTCATTGCGACCGGCACGAGCGAACCTCATCTTCGCGCAATCTCGGACGAAATCCACGACAAATTGCGCGAAGAACACGGCGTGCGCCCGCGAGCGGTGGACGGCACCCTTCAGACGGCCTGGCTGGTGTTGGATTTCTTCGATGTGATCGTGCACATCATGCGCCCGGACGTGCGCAAACTCTACGACCTGGAGACGTTGTGGGGAGACGCCGCGCGCGTGCGCGTTCGAAGCCGTCCAAAATCTACTGCCGCTGCGTAAGCGAAGTTCCTCGGAGTCCGTACAGCTAGTGCCCGGCTCCCGGCGGCCTGATTACTCGCTCTTTGGCGGATTCTCTTCCGAGGCCCGGAGCATCTGCTCCAGCACGTTGCGAAAATCTTCCAGCCCGGGAGCTGGAATGATGATCGTGTCGCGCCGCCCATTAACGTCCTCCGTGATGCGGAGAAAACGGCCGCGCGGATTTTCCTTCAAAGCGAAAACGAAAGTCTTGCGTTCGATCTGAATCTTTTCTGTTTTCAGGGTTTCCTCCGGCACGCCCTGCTTGGGCCCGCCGAAAGATTGATACCCGTAAGGTGAACGCTCATCTGAAATCATAACTCTTTTTCTCCCATATCCCCTTAACCCTTTGGTTTTCTATTCACAACGTTCTCGATCCCAGCCGATTGTCAACTTCGCAATTTACTCGAAGGGGCATACCGAGGGGCATTGGGTGGATTGCCCATCCGCCACAAGTACCACCCGAGCCCGCCTACCACCAGCAGACCCGCACTTTGCGAGATCCCATGCCAGATCTTCAGCGAGCGCGCCGCGGCGCTTTTGCGTGGTTCCGGCTCGCTCGGCCCGTACTTCACCGCGTGCAACTGCTTGAGCCGGGGTTGCACGATCAAGCCTCCGGCCAGGCTCAGACAAAAGACCCCGACCACCAGCCCCAGCGAAAGCCGATACAGCGGCTTGCCGAGGTAAACCCACTCCGTGAAAAGATGCGCCAATGCCACCGCTCCGCACCAATATTGAAGCGCGAAGTAGCGCTCGAACAGATGAAAGGCGATGATGCCCTTCCATAAATCCCCGAGTCGATCCATGTCGGCAGCGAACACAGCAGGAGCAACGCCAACCATCATAAAAAGGCTGCCGCCAAACCAAACGGCAGCATTCATGAGGCCGATGAACCTGATTATCCCGGTCACGCCGGGACGCTAGGCAAATTTCACCATCGTGCCAAGTGAAAGGTTCATGGGACGCACGGTCGCGGCTCTGTTTGTGTTTTTCAAAGCCGCGACCCAAGGGAGCGGTCTTGGCTGTCCGAGCCGCAGCAAGCCGCGTATGGGGCGCTTCGGCCTCTCAGTGACGCGGATCGCGCAGTGCCATGCTGCGGATCGGACAGCCGCTGGAAGGACGAGCTACTGCGAGTCCCTAACTGCCTTCGCATTCGTTGGGAATGTGTGGGATGCGGGACTCGCATAGCTCGTCCTTCCAACTCAAATAATCTGGCTGGTCGGCTCAACGCCGCCGGAACGTTCCTTGCGTAAAAGCTCTTCACATTTCTCCAACGCTTCCTGCGTCGGCTCATCATGCGGCAGCACTTTCAGCGCTTCACGCAAGCAACGGCACGCTTCGCTGATCTC
>DATENK010000137.1:0-4412 GCA_035275085.1 Verrucomicrobiia bacterium
CAGTACCTGGCGTTTAGTTCGCGATCGGCCGCTCCCGACAGTTCCGCTTTTGTTGCGCGCCTGCCTGCTGCCAGTTTTGATCGGGACGGCTTTCCTTTCGCGTATTTCGGAAATCATATATTACACCCTTTCCAGCCCCGCCGTCGATTTGCCACTGTTCGTTTGGGCGATTGTCCTTTTTCTGAAGTTTGCTGATTACATGCTCACCGAGCAGCCGCGAAGCTACGCCGTATTTGAGTTATGCGCGCTCGCTGCCGTCGGAGTGACAATGAAACTGAGCATGCTCGTGTTTGGAGGTGCTATCATAGTCATTGCGCTGGCTGCGTGGCTGTATCGCAACACTGAGTTTCGGCAAGCGGGCCGACAGAGTCTCTTGTATCTGTCAATAATCGGTTTCCTCGTGATATGTCCCTGGATGGTCCGCGGAATAATCCTGAGTGGCTACCCAGTGTATCCCGCCACTGTCGGCGGTATGAATGTGGACTGGCAAGTTCCTCCTGCGGAGGCGGAAGGAATGAAGCACTTGATTTCGAACTGGTCAAAAACATGGACGGTTCAGGGATCCGAGAACTGGATCGCGTTCTGGCTAAAGCAGTATTCAGCGCAACCCATGTTTACCTGGCCCTTGTGGCTGCTGGCTGCCAGTTTGCTTGTGCTGGTTTGTTTCCTCAAAGGGATCAGATGGAACGCTAGACAGTTCATTGTGTGGCTGCCGACGTGCGCTGCGGTCGTGTTTTTGTTCGTGACGGCTCCAAATCCGCGATTCCTGGGACCTGCCCTATGGTTGCTCGCCCTATGGCCGCTAGCTGGGGCCATAAAGCTTTTATTGGATATCGCCGGTCCGCAAAAACGCTTTGTTGCTTACTGCGCCTTCGCGGTTATTCAAGCTGCGCTGATCATTGGACCTTTAAAGGAAAAATCACCTCATTACTCAGGAAAGATTCCAAGAAGCGGATTTTGCAAGATTCCTGAGGCCCCCCTGAAGAAATTCAACACGCGATTCAATCTGACAGTATGGATCCCGGAAACAGGAGGTCAGACGTGGGACGCCCCTCTGCCAGCAGCCCCGTTTCCGCGGCCGCGGCTCGCTGCACGAGGCGCAACCCTTGCTGACGGCTTTCGGTTTGTTCCAAGACCGCCCCCGAAACCTGCAAATCCGAGTGCGAGTCCAAGTCCGACCAACGAATCCAAAGCCGTGTCGCAGTTTCCTTCTGCTACCGGCGTTCAGATTAGGCAGTGAGGTGGCGGAGTTTTCGGAAGCGCTTTCGGATGGAGAATTTGAGCTTCTCCCATAAGAAGACATGGTGCGGACGGCCGCGAAGGGTAAGGAAGAGGGCCGAGCAGCCGAAGCAGCCCATAAACTTTACGTGGCCGGTTTGTTCCCATTCATCGCAGGCGCGTTGGACGCCTTCGGTTTGGGGATTCAGATAATCATGGAAGAGCACGGGTACGCCGCGCCCGAGGAATTGCGAGAGCAGCGCGATGTCCTCTTTTACGCCCTCGTATTTATGGTCGCCATCCACAAAGACCATTGTCGGAGAAATTACGTGTGCCGGGATAAAGTTGCCCAGGTCGCTGTTAAACATCCGTGCGTGCTGGATGAGATTCCATTGCTCAAGGGTTTTCCGCGTGCGCCAAATGGCTTTGGGATCTAGGTCCAGTCCAAACCAGCGGGTCCGCTTGCGCCGGGGATTTGCACGTGAGCCGAGGATCTCGATGACGGCCGACTTACCGGCGTAGGTGCCGATTTCCAGGATCACATCACCGGCGTGATAGCCTATTTCGTAGAGCTTGTAAGCGTCGCCGTCCGCCAGC
Source organism: Verrucomicrobiia bacterium (assembly GCA_035275085.1). Lineage (GTDB taxonomy): Bacteria > Verrucomicrobiota > Verrucomicrobiia > Limisphaerales > DATENK01 > DATENK01. The sequence goes on from DATENK010000137.1 coordinate 1,816, forward strand.
CAGCCATCAATGCCTTTTGTAAGTTGCGAAATCTTTTCGTGCTCGGCCGTCAAATATTGTTCCGTGCCGCTCCAGGACGGGACGCTTGTCCTGTGCCGGCGGGGATAAATGATGTCTGGCATGGCCTTGCCCACGCCCACAGGGTTGGTGATTGGGACGCCGCTTGGCCAGCGGAAAATTGGCGCTGCGCTGTAAGCGCCGTCTCTGTTGATTTTTATGGGTTTCGCATGCAGATTCAGTGCATGCAGCAAGCGATTATCGACCCCGAGCAGGTCAGGCGTTTTGCGGAGGAACTACAGCGGTTTAATCGGGATGTGCAGCATCGGTTGAGTTCATTGCAGGCGCGCTTTGGAGCGCTGGGGGATTCATGGTCGGACCAGGAACACACCAAATTCGCGGAGGAATTCAAACAGACGGTAAAGGCACTGAAGAAATTCGTGGAGATGTCTGACCAGCACGTTCCCTACCTGATGCGCAAGGTGCAGCGGATCGAGGATTACCTTAAACAGCGATAAGCATGGCCGAGCAAGCGCATGTCAGATCGTTTGATGCGATCGAGACTTTTCGCGCGGAGTTAATTGCGTACCTCGGCAAGACCCGTCCGGTGGTGGAAGACGCTTGCGACGACGTGGCGCGCATTCGGGAATGGCTCGAAAATGACCGGCGAGTGCACTGGGAAAACCAGGCGCGCCGCCGTGAGCGCATCCTGGAGGACGCGCAGCAAGCCTTATTCAGCGCGAAGCTTTCGAATCTGCGCGATGTGCGAACGGCCGAACAGATGGCAGTGTTGAAAGCGCGCCGCGCGGTCGATGAGGCGCATGGCAAGTTGCGGAAGATTCGCAAGTGGATACGCGAATACGATAACAAACTGCAGCCGCTCTTGAAAGAGTTGGAGCATTTGCGGAGTTTGCTGGGTGTGGATTTGCCCAAAGCGGCGTTGTATCTGGTGCAAGTGGTGAAGGCGCTCGAAGCTTACGCTCAGGTGCGAAAGGATGTCGCATGAGCGTGCGCGCGGCTGGCAACGTGCTTGCAGCAGCTACCAAACAGTTGTGGCGCAGTTGGGACAATGCGCGACATGAATGGCGCGATGCCAAAGCGGACGAGTTCGAGCGGAAGTATCTGGTCGAATTGCAAGCAACGGTGGACCGGGCGGGGGTGGTGATGAACCAGATCGAAAAAATTTTGGATCAGGTCCAGGAAGAGTGTGAATAGCCGATTGACCGTAACGGAGACCGTCGAACTGTTCAACCAGTTGAAGAGAACGGTGCGGGATTGCGCGGCGGCCGAGGAAAAACTCACGCGCGAGCTGCAGACCAAAACGGAGTTGGCCGAGAAACGATTTCGGCAGGATCTCGCGATCCGCGAAAAAGATCTTTCCGAGAAACTGCAGCAGGCAGAAGCTGATTTTCACAGCACGCGGGATCAATTCCAGACGCGTCACAAGTATTGGACCGGGCGGATCAGCAAGGCGCGGCATGCGAGCGAGCGGCTCGGATTCAAACGGATCGACGATGCCGAGGGCCAGCGCAAGCATCCGCTGCAGAAGGCGGTGCTGGATGCGCGCAGACGCCGCGAAGAAGAGATCAAGGCAAACGAGGCAAGGCTGGCCGATTTTTGCACGCGATTAAAGATAGCACGTGACCGTTTTCAGACGCTATACGAGGAGGTCAAGAAGACGCACCATGGTGTGAAAAGCAGTTCGTCGGTCGCCGCCGGAGAGTACGAGGATGAGGAAGCGATGTTGCGCACGCTCTGCGCGTTGAACGATGGGCTGGCGGCGGATTTGCAACGCTACCGGCGACTGTGGATGCCGAAGATTTTTGGTGCTTGGTTCAGCAATCCCGTGGCAAACGCGATGCACGCGGCAATCGCACAATGCGAACAAATCCTCGTTCAGGCTCCAGAGAAAGCGCAGGATCGCAAACTGAAGGAAGCCCAGCGCATCGAGGCGGAGACCACGGCGAAGATCGATCGGTTCGACCAGGAGTGGCGAAGCACGATTGAAGCGGCGGCGGCCGCGCGGGAGATTTTGCCAAAGCAGATTGAGGAGAAGTGCTGGCGATTGTCCGTGAAAACCGACCAGCTTTATCACGACAAGCAGGAGCGCCTCGAACGCGACTACAAGACAACGGTGGAGCGTCTAAAGAGGGACGTGGAAGCTGCAAAGGCCGAACTGACGAATTCGCATAAGGCAACGCTGGATAAGTTTAAGGGCGAACATCAGCAGCAGATGACGGCGTTAGTTGCCACCTGGGACCAAAAAGTTCATCCGGCATACCAGGCCCTCGCTGCTGCGAACAGCGCCGCTGAGGAAGATTTTCCGCCCTGGCAGCGCGAGTTGTGGAGAGATTGGAAGCCGCCCGAGGCGTTCAAAACGGCGGTGCGATTCGCCCGGCTGGACCTGGATTTGAAGAAAGCATGCGGGGCAGTTCCGAACGAACCGAAGTTGGCGTTGCCGGCCGCGAGCATTTCGGTGCCGCTGGTGTTGCGATACCCGAATGAAGGTTCGGTGCTGTTCGAGACTGGCCGGTCGGAGGCACACCCCGTTATCAGTGTTTTAAACGCGATCATCTTCCGGCTGCTCGCGACGAGTCCCC
>DATENK010000138.1:0-10016 GCA_035275085.1 Verrucomicrobiia bacterium
CGATTCTCAAGCGAGTCGATTTCGCGCCGCAAATCCTTGCGGACCTGCTTCAACTCGCGCTTGGCGTCTGCTTCCTTGGTCCGAAACTTCTGCAATTCAGCCTGTTGCTCCGCCGAAAGGATTGTGCGTTGTTGGCCCTGGTCCTTTCGCGCCGCCTGCAACTCGTTCAACTTCTTCTGCGTTTCCTGCAAGCTGCCCTCAATTTCCTTGATCTTCGCGCGAAAACGTTCGTCCGCCTGCGCCTGCATCGTCTGCACCACCGTGAACGGCCGGTTCAGCGTCGCCCGGCTGCGCATCGAAATCAGGTTGCTATCGCCCGACATCTGCTCCACCAGGTTCTGCACAAAACTCAGATTGCTGTTGCGCGGAATAACAATCTTCTGCCCAAAGAAATTCTGCACCTGCACAGAGAAATTATCAGACAGCATGTCGGCATCGCCGATCAGGATTACCGAATTCTCGCCCTTGCTCTCCTTGAGCGAATCCGCAGCTTTCGGTTCTTCCTTCTTTTCCCCGTCTTTCTTTTCATCGTCCGGCTTGGTGTCCTTAGGCTTGCCCTCCGGAAACGCCGTCTTGAACTTTCCAGTCAGGCGAATTGCCAGCGGATAGGACGTGCCGGATTCTTTGAAGTCTTTCAAAATCTGATCGCCCCCCATCTGCGCCATAAATCCTTCCACCAACTGCGACTTGGCCGTAGTTTTCAACAACACATCCTGCTTCAAACCTTCCGTCGGCGTCCCAGAAAACACGCCCGCGAATGGGATCAGGAGACTGTCCAATTGTTCGGTCACAATGTCGCCCTTGCCGATACCCGCGGCGTTCAAGGACAGAACCGCAGGCGCGGTCTCCTGGCGATTATTGCGCACAAATCGCGTCGCGAAATTCATGTCCGCAGCCACTTTAGTCGTGTCGAACTGCACGCCCCATGCCTTCAGCAATTTATCCAGCGACGAATTCGCGCTGAAGTTCGGCATCATCGGGTTCTGCGGGTTCTTGCTTTGGTCCATAATTGCCTGACCATCAAGAAACGCGATCAACCGGCCACCGCGCAGAATAAATTGATCAATGGCGTATTGCGCCTTGTCCGTAATTTCCTTCGGATGCGCTACCACCAGCACTTTGATGTCGTCGTCAATCTTGTCCACGTCCATTTGGATTTGCCGGACGGTGAAGTCGCGCTGCAATTCACTGACCACAACCCATGGATCCTGCGGTTGCTGGCCCATGCGCGCCATCATCGGGTTCATAGGATTACCGAACATCGGCAGTGCGGTCATGACGCCAACCACGGGACGATCCGGGCTTATGACGCGAGAAATCGCGCGTGAGATATCGTACTCAAGCAGACGCTCGCGGTCGGGCGAGAGAAACGGAAGAGCAGACTTCGCATCGGCGTAATTGATTGCGACGCCGAGATACAGGTGCTCGCCACTCGGAAGCTGCTGCGGTTCGACGCCGTCAAGGCGCGCAGAATCTTCCTGGTCCGAGTCCGGCTTTGGGTCGAGCTTGCGGACCGTCACGTTGCCCTTCGAGTATTGCTTATATTCTTCAAGCAAATCTTCCACGCGTTGCGCGTACGCCTTCAGGTGCAGCGGCATGTCCTTCTCGCCTTCCGTGACGTAGAAGCGGATTTCCACCGGCCCGTCCAGTTTCGCCAAAATCTTTTTGGTGCCGGGCGAAAGCGTGTAAAGCTTTTCGGCCGTGAGATCGACCCGGGTCTTGACCGTGCCGAAAACCAGGTTGGCCGCCACCAGGATGAGGAACATCGCGACGATGCCAACGACGGAGTAGAGAAGCGTTTCGAATTGTTTCTTTTTATTCATGCGTCGAGAAATTGGCTGTTAATGACCGGTGCGCAGGTTACGGATAATCACGCCAGTGCCGAACAAGGCAAAGCCGATAATAGATACGAAAAAGATCAAATCACGCGAGTCCAGCACCCCTCGTTGAAATCCATCGAAGTGCGGGATCACGCTGAAGCTCGAAACCGTGCGAACAATCCACGACGGCCACTCCGTCAATAGGTTCGTCACCGGCGGCCAACCTGCGAGGATGAGAAACAAGCAGATCACCACGGACAAAATGAAGCTGATAACCTGGTTGCGCGTCATCGCGGAGGTTGCGCAACCGACGGCGAGATAAGCGCCCGCCAACAAAAAGCTGCCGACGTATCCCGCGAAAATCACGCCGTTATCGGCGTTACCAAGATAGTTCACCGTGAACACGATCGGGAACGTGAGCAACAGTGCAAGGCCCAGGAACAGCCATGAGGCGATGAATTTGCCGACGATCGCCTGAAACCCTGTGACTGGCATGGTGAGCAGCAGTTCCATGGTGCCCAAACGCCGCTCTTCCGACCAAAGCCGCATGCCTACGGCCGGCACAAGGAACAGATACAGCCATGGGTGCCACAAAAAGAATGACACCAGTGAGGCTTCCTTCCGCTCGAAGAAACCGCCGAGCATGAAAGTAAAGAAGCCGCACAGCAGCAAAAAGATGACGATGAATACGTAAGCCACCGGCGACGCGAAATAGCCGCCGAGCTCACGTTTAGCAATAGTTCGTATATTCCACCAGGCGTTCATTAGCTAATAATCTCCTTCGCTACCGCAGTATCGGGCAGCGTTATGGCGCGGAACACTTCGTCCAGGCGCCCTTCTTCAGTATGTAGTTCCTCCACGCGCCAGCCTTCCTTCAGACTGACCTCCCCGACGCTGCGGGCAAGCTCGCCGTTGCGAGGAGCGCTGGCTTGCGGATAAACACGCACCCACACTCCATTTTCGCGCTCGCTGACGATCGCGGCTTTTTTCGCAAATGGAATAGAGGAAAGCTTGATCCGCACTGTATCCCCCGGAACGCCGATCACACGCAACGAAACCGCGCCGGCATAATCCGAACGCTGCTTCAATTCCTGGGGCGTGCCGTTCGCAACGATTTTGCCACGGTCGATAATGATCGCCCGCGAACAAACCGCTTCGACTTCTTCGAGAATGTGCGTCGAAAAAACGATCGCCTTCTTTTCGCCCATCCGCCGAATCAGATTCCGCACTTCGTGCTTTTGGTTCGGGTCGAGACCATCCGTGGGTTCGTCCAGCACCAGCACATCGGGATCATGAATGATCGATTGCGCGAAGCACGTGCGGTGGCGGTAACCTTTGGAAAGCGTATCGATGCTCTGGTAGAGGACCGATTCCAGGAAGCACATTTCGACTGCGCGACTGACGGCTTTCTTGCGCTCGTCCTTTTTCAAACCACGCATTTCCGCCGCAAAATTCAAAAAGCCGTTCACGGTCATGTCGGCGTAAGCCGGGGCGTTTTCGGGGAGGTAACCAATCAGGCGCTTGGCAGGCAGGGGATTGTCCACGATGTCAAAACCTCCGACGGTCACCTTGCCTTCTGTGGGCGGGATGAAGCCGGTGATCATCCGCATTGAGGTCGATTTGCCGGCGCCGTTTGGCCCGAGGAAACCGAGCACCTCGCCGCGCTCGACGGCAAATGACACCCCGTCTACCGCCCGCTTGGGACCAAAAGTTTTAACGAGATTGTCTACTTTAATCATGAGTTACTCCAGTTACGAACAGCCGGTCCAAATACCGTATCATTTATATATTGTAAAGTGTTTTTTCACACGAATTCACGCCTTTTTCGTTAATCCCGATCACCTTTTAAAAGGGCGAGTCAGGCGCTCGAAAGGTTTTGAGAGAGCCGTTTCCGAAATGTTCAAAATTTCTAAGACCGGGTCGCCGAGCGGGCGAGTTTCTTATAAAGCGACCGTAATTCCGGGTCGATTGGACCTAGCCGCTCCGGCCGTTTGCCCTTCAACACCGCCCCAAGCACCGGCTCATATTCCAGTTCCTGGCCGCTCGCCACGGCTCGCAGCAGCAAACCGCCTCGGCTCATATCCCCCCGACCCACAAAGGCGGTCGGAAACTTGAGACGGTCACCGAACACCTCCAACAACGTGTGCGTATACTTGCGCGTGCTGATGCTGCCTAGCAGGACGATCTCCGATTTCTTCGGCAGACATTTTGCCAACGCTGTCGCATCACGTTTCAAAGGTCCTTTGAACAAATCCTCCAGGTGATCCACGTCCACCGCCGCGAAGTCGCGTAATTCTTTGAGCGTGATCGCAGTCTCAACCGGCAGCAGCCCGCGATTGCTGGTGATCACCAACGAACCCGGAACACCCCTGGGCGCCTTCGCAAAACTGGCGGCGTATGTGACCTTCCCGCGAAAATATAAGCCACTTAGAAAGCTGAAAATTTCACCGATCGGCCGCGCCTCCCCACGATGCAACCGCCGCGCCAATTCGAACCCAGCATTTGGATTGAAAATCAACTGTGCTCGTTCGCCTCCCGTGCGCGCAGGCGATAAGAGGAACACGCGCTTCACGGAGCAAGATAGCATTGGGGCAGAAATTTTCATTTCCATTTGGCAGGGTTTGCTCTTTGATTTCCATCATGAAGTTTGCGGTTTGCCTCCTGCTGCTTGCCGGATTCACATCCTTTGCTCAGCCGGCAAAGAAACCGACCATCGTCCTGATTTCCGGTGAGTACGAGTATTCGTCCACAAACACGTTCCCGGCGTTCAAGCAGTTTCTGGAAAGCAACTACGCTTTGAAGTGCGTGTACCTGGAACGTAAAGGTGAAGAGATTCCCGGACTCGAAGCGCTCAAGGACGCGGACCTGTCCATCTTCTTCATTCGCCGAATGACCCTTCCTGCAGAACAGCTTTCGCTGATTAAAGATTACGTGAATTCTGGCAAGCCGGTCATCGGTCTGCGCACCGCAAGCCATGCTTTCGAGAATTGGAAAGAGTGGGACAATGTTGTTCTCGGCGGAAATTATCATAACCACCATGGCAACGCGCTGGTCGCTACAGCACGGATTAATCCCGAAGCCGCGAGTCATCCGATACTCAAGAACGTTGCGAAGGAGTTCGAAACCGCCGGTTCGCTCTATAAAACTTCGCCGTTAGCCAAGGGAACGACACTTCTCCTGACGGGCAGCATCACCAATCAGCCACCTGAGCCGATGGCATGGACGCATAATCACAAAGGCGGACGCGTCTTCTACACATCGCTCGGCCATCCCAAAGACTTTGATAACCCCGCGTTCCGCACTATGCTCGTGAACGCCGTCTTCTGGGCCCTCGACCAGCCCGTTCCCCTGCCCCGCCAGAACCTGGCGCGAGAAAGATCCAACCCTTAGCGTGATGTGAGATCCGCCTTTTCCCACTCCTTCATTTCCTGACGTTCACCTCTTTGCTGACGCAGGAGTTTCTGGTAAGTCTCAGCGGCTGATCGCATTTGGCGGCGGCGCAACTCACCCTCGATCGCGTTGCGCACAAAACTTGCCACTGTCTGCCTGCGGGCTTTAAATTTCGCGATCCGTCGCATTAAGGTAGCGTTTAGCTTCACGGTCGTTGCGCTCATCGGCATAAAGTTCGACTCCTTCTTGGCTCCGTCAACCTCGACTTTCCGCATTGTTTTGCCTTGCAGAACACGGGCGGCTATTATGTGAGAGCCACCCGCGCGCATGTGGTTGTTTTTGGCCATTCTCGTTCTCGGCAGCGTGCTCGTCACGGCGCATTTCTATTGGAAGCCGCTGATTGATAAAGGCGGCGTGTTCGAACAGCGCGATTTCGTCGGCTGGGCGATAAAAGGTTTGGCTATGCCCGCGCTCTTGTGGGTGCTCATTAACTCTGGCGTGGTATGGAGCTTCGGGCCGTACTTTCCGAAAGTCAGCGCCCTGAAAAACACCGGCGGCTCGCGCTGGATCGATCCGATGCTCGACTACGTCGCGCTCGGCTGGATGGCTTTGGCATTTTGGTGGCTGGCGTTGTCGCTCGCCTGGCTGTTGTGTGTGGTCATCAAAAACATTCCGGATGACAATCGTACTGCGTTCAGAGTGCCGGCGATTTTTTGGTCGGTGATCACGCTGCCAGTCGCGGCGCTTGTCCTTCTGCTGGGCGGATGGTTTGCCGGCGGGTTCGCCTTGTGCGTGTGGCTACTTCCGATTGCGCATTACACCACGCCACTGCTGGTGAAACGAAGAACGGTGACGTTCTATTCTGCTGCCGTTGGGCGAATGAAAATGGGCAAGCCACAGCAAGCCGAGGCAGAGATTCTCAAGCAGCTTGAACAGTGCGAAGACGATTACGACGGCTGGATGATGCTAGCCCAATTGTACGCCGAGCATTATCATGATCTCGACACCGCCGACAGGACCGTGCGCGACCTTTGCGTGCAGCCGGGGCTGAACCCTGGCCAGGTGTATACCGCCCTGACTCGCTTGGCTGATTGGCATGTCACGCTGGGCGACGATCCGATCGCCGCGCGCAGTGTCCTGGACATTGTTTGCAAAGCATATCCGGGGACGCATCTCGGTCGCTTGGCGCAGGCGCGAATGGCGCAACTTCCGGGTTCGCGAGAGGAGCTGCTGGAACGACGCCAGGGCCGCACATTGCGGCTGCCCTCCTTGCGCGACAATTTGGAAACTGGCGAACCCGAATTGTCGCGCGTTGAGGCGGCCGCCGCCGCCAACGAATGTGTAAATCGTTTAAAGTCCGATCCCAACGACATTGCCGCGCGGGAGAAGCTCGCCTGGCTCTTTGCGGAACAACTTGGGCGAGGAGATATGGGGATCGAACAGACTCGGCTCCTACTGGAGTTGCCAAACCAGCCCGAAAACAAAAAGGCCGAGTGGCTGGCTCAAATTGGCGCATGGCAACTCAAATACCTGCAGAATAAGGAGGCGGGGCGGCGCACCTTGGAACAGTTGATCCGTGAATATCCGCAATCGCCGCACGCTTTCACAGCGGTACGCCGGCTCGGTTTGCTGGACGTTGAACTCAAGTTCGGTGTTAAATCGGCTGAGCGCAAAGCGACATCACAGTGACGAATAGAGAACTCAGCAAAACAGAAGTTGCGGACATCGTGGCCCGAACATGCCCCGCCACCAATTACGGCGGGAAGAAAGTGCTGTTAATTGTCCCGGACGCCACGCGGACCGCGCCCGTCGGACTGCTGTTCAAGACCATCCATCAACAAATTGGATCGCAAACGAAAAACCTCGACGTGATGATTGCCCTCGGCACGCATCAGCCGATGAGCGAAGCGGCGATTTGCGAACGACTGGAGCTGACACTCGATCAGCGGAAAGGCCCTTTCGCCAGCGTACGGCTTTTCAATCACGCCTGGAACGATCCCTCCGCGTTGAAGAATATCGGGACCATTCCAGCCGAAGAGATCAGCGCCCTAACGAACGGCCTATTCTCGATGGACGTGCCGGTCGAAGTCAACAAGCGCGTGTTCGACTACGATCAAATTATCATTGTCGGTCCGGTCTTCCCGCACGAAGTCGTCGGCTGTTCCGGCGGTAACAAATATCTGTTCCCTGGCGTGAGCGGGCCGCAGGTACTGAATTTTTTCCACTGGCTCGGTGCGGTGGTGACCAACCCGATGATCATCGGCAACAAATGGACGCCAGTGCGCAAAGTAGTGGATCGCGCCGCCGCGATGGTGAACGTGGAAAAAGTTTGCTTCTGCATGGTCGTTGATGGCAAGAGCCTCGCCGGCCTTTACACCGGCACACCCGAGCAGGCGTGGGACGCGGCGAGCGACCATTCGCGCAGAATTCACATCACATACAAGGACCGGCCATTCCATACCATCATGAGCTGCGCGGCGCCGATGTACGACGAGCTTTGGACCGGTGGCAAAGCGATGTACAAACTCGAGCCCGTGCTCGCGGACGGCGGCGAACTCATTATTTACGCACCCCACATCACCGAAGTTTGCGTGTCCCACGGCAAAACAATCATGGAAGTCGGCTACCATTGCCGCGATTATTTCCTGAAACAATGGGGTCAGTTTAAACATTATCCCTGGGGCGTGCTCGCCCATTCAACTCACGTCTACGGTCTGGGGACGTACGAGAACGGCATCGAAACCCCTCGTGCCAAAGTTACACTCGCCACCGGCATCCCCGAATCTATTTGCCGCAAGATCAACCTCGGCTATCGCGACCCCAAAACCATTCGCCCCGAAGACTACGCCAACCGCGAACACGAAGGCATCCTCCTCGTCCCCAAAGCCGGCGAAATGCTCTTCCACCTGAAGGACCCGCCGCCGTGGGCGAAGGTGTAGGACTCCGCCGTGGCCCAGTAGAGAGCCGGAGGGGACGGGAACGGAGGAGTAAGAGTAAGATTACGAGTAAGAGAGAGGGGGGGCCCCAGGGGGCGTCAGAGGGCGTCAAGGTGTCAGCAGGCCTGGAAACATTGGGCGAAGTGTGTGTCTTCAGGGTGTCAGGAGGGCGTCAGGGACCCGTCAGGGTGAGCAATAGGACGAATGACCAGTTTGCTGATATGTAACGGCCGAGATGCTGCAGTCGGCGCAAAAGAATGCGTGAAATATGCTTCTTCACGCGTAAGGTGAGGCATATTACCGCATTGCGGGATAAAAGGCATGAACTGTGCATTCGGGACAGGCCGGATGCGCCGCTTCAGAATCCAGTAGACGAATGGGCAAATTCGCACGATCGACGTTGCGAAGCACTCCTCTTAAGTTTCCGCGGTGCTGGGCGAGTTCCCGCGTGATGTGAAGGTCGAACAGTTCGGTTGCGGTCACGCATACAGTTTAGCGGTTAGTTGGGTAGCCAATGTTTGTGCGCCAGGTGGACCGAATTGCTGCTAGAAGAGGTCACCTCGTCGCCAGTAATCTGAATGAGGGTTGACATTCCTGGAGATTGTAACCTCGCGGGGAAAATCCGAATCCAAGTAGCCATCCAAGGCCAAGAAATAAGCTCCACTTTGATAGCAGGTGAGTATCGTACGCAACATGGATTCAATACTATCGTACATTTGATTCACAATCTGCTGAGACTCGGTATCAAAGTTCATGACGCAGGCCTTTCCGGCAATGAGCTTGTCGATGTCGTAGAAGTGCCTACCCCCTGCTCCATTTGTTAATAGGGGAAACCACGAGGATTTCCAGTAATCACAATGCTCGGAGCAGTAATGGTTCTCACGCACGGCGTCATCCGAAGAAAGGACGTAAAAGCCCGGCTTAATCCAGAGGCGTCCCATAGGGATGCCATTCTCGACAGTGCCATTTCTCCACGCGAACAGGTCGTGCAACTCTGATGGTTCGGAGACATTCCGAAAGAGGGCGCACGATGCTAATTCAGCCTGCGTCAGCCCTGGGCGGTAATTTCCTGGATTGTCCAGACCCAAAGCTGTTTGCAAGCTTAAAATCTCGTTTCCGATGTCTGCGATTTGGCTCATCTGGCGTCAGCGCGGGAGGGTAAACCGTTTCAAGGATCGCGACAAGCGGCGACGCTTCTACAGACGGCGCGCTGCATCGTCGGCGGCCATCGTAGCGCAACGCCCACCTCCTCTCACTTTTTCCGCGATACAGTGGCGAAAGTGGTAAAAACCTCGGTTTAGTTGCGCTTTTTGGGGAGAAAAATAGTTTGGGGGATTTTGAGGGTAGGACGGTATTTGTCCTACCCCCTATCGGAGAATGGGAGGCGATATGAATACAACTATAAATCAAACGAAGAGGTCCGGCGTATTGGATTTGCCGGAGGTGGAGGCATGGAATGAAGCGGTGGATGGTTCTGAATTGCTGGATGGATTGAGCGGGTTGTTGCGGAAGCATGTGGTGCTGCCGTTATGGGTGCCAGAAACGCTGGCGTTGTGGACGCTGCATACGTATGCGTTCCAGCTTAGGAACGTGACGACATACGTGGGGGTGGTGTCGCCCGAGAAGCGATGCGGGAAGACAACGCTGCTGACGTTGATGAGCCGGCTGACGCATCGGGCGCTGGTGGCGGCGAATATCAGTCCGCCAGCATTGTTTCGCGTGATCGAGAAGGTGCAGCCGACCTTGTTGATCGATGAGGCCGACACGTTCCTGCAGGGAAAGGAGGAGTTGCGCGGGATTTTGAATGCGGGGTACAGCCAGGATTCGGCGTATGTGGTCAGGATTGATCCGACCGAAGTTAGTTCGAAAG
>DATENK010000139.1:0-8641 GCA_035275085.1 Verrucomicrobiia bacterium
AACGCACTGCCTTCATAACGCATCAAACCACTCAATGCCACGGCCGGGTACAGCGCCATCGCCGGCAACGGCTGTCCGGTGATTGGCTGCGGTGTGCCAACTTCTCGATGCATCGGATATAACCCGCCGGGAATAATATGCACCAACGCATCGCGCACGCCGCCCTCTGGCCAGCGAAACCAGTTGTCAGTCCCAATGATCTCCCACTCCGGCGTGAACGCCACCTCCACCAGATTCTCGAAACCACGCGCGATCACTTCCACATCGCTCCCATCGGCGCGGCAGCGGATCAACGCGCCACTCTCCCCTTCAAGCACTGAGCCGTCCCGACGTTTAAACTTGTAGCCGTCCGGGGAGCCGGTGGTCATGTACAGCCAGCCATCGGGCCCAAACAGCAGCCCGTGCAAACTGCCGTTGTCCTTATGCCCGAATTCCGACAGGATCACCGTCCGTTTATCGCCGCGCCCGTCGCCATCAGTGTCTTCAATCGTGATCAGGTTCGGCGGGTCCGCGACGTACAATTTGCCCTCGTGCCACACAAGCCCCATCGGAAACACCAGATCATCCGCAAACACCCGCGAACGCTCGAACTTCCCGTCCCCATCCGCGTCCTCCAGCAGGCGCACGCGACATTTGCGCGTCAGCGCGCTTAGCTCCGCGTACAAGTCGAGGCCAGAAGATTCCGCAACAAACAAGCGACCTCGATCATCGAACGTCGCGAACATAGGGAACTCACATTGGTTCGTATCAACTATTCGCTCAAGCTTGAACCCATCCGGCACTGCGAACGCGAAAACAGCGGCTCGTGAAATCAGCAACAGCAGAACAAGGCGCATTGGGTTTGATGTAATCAACAAACCCATCTAGGGTAAAATACTACTATGCACAGCATTCTTTCTCTGTCATAACGGACCCATGCGGGACTAGCGGCATTGGATGTGCTGCGAATTTGCCTGCGGCTCAAAGGGTAACATGGTGAGCCGGGAAAGGCAGCCGTTATGAGTCTCAAAGATGTCATCTACATGGGCTTGATAATCCTCTCAGGCGTCATTTTTTATTTGCATGGCGTTGATTGTGGCGTTCGGCGCACGCGCCGGCTCTTCGAGCGCTACCTCGGGAACCCCAAAGCGTATACCGAGCTGCCCCCTGCTGCGGAGACCCCAGCAAAACCCTCCGATTTGGCCACCAAAGTTCAGATTCGCGGCAGCCGCGCTGTTTTTTCCAAGACGTCCGTTCAAGGCATCTTCGGCAAAAACTGAAGGCTGGCGCCTTATACGGATTTAATCCCTACGACCTCGCGCGTAATTTCCCCAGACTTCCAATCCAGATCGCGGGATGCAGCCGCTTTTAGCGCCTGTTTCTTCGCCGCCTCGGAGCTTGTCGCATGCACGGTCTCTATGCTTTCCACCTTTGCAGTTACGCACACTGTCACGTGAAAACTCCTGGTTCCCGGACTCGGACGCGTTCGCACTTTTTTCTTCGCCACGGAAGGTTTCACTACCGGTCCCCGAGGAGGCGTATGGACGACGTCGTAAGCGATTCCGACGACCTTGCGACCTTCGAACTCCGTCAATGGCTTCGGAAAGAGCAAATAGGACACGTTCTGCTCCCGCTGAAAGCCGACCACCCCGAAGTCCTTTCCCGCCGCATTTTGTTGGATGGTAAGGACGCGGTTTTCTCGCCAGGCAGCCTGAAAGTGCGGGTCCCGTTTCGGGTTTACCCAGGGCGTATAGGCCTCGGGTGTGCCGCATTTGGCCACCAGGTCCCTGAATCTGGCTATTTTGCTTGTCGGAGCCTCCATTCCTTATTTGCAATCTATCCATCTGCAAACCCGCGTCAATCAGGGGTTCGGTCAAGTACCCTGTTGTCTGACCGATTACCTTTGTTAGGATAACACCGTGACAAAGCTGGCGCGCATTTCTTACATCTTTATTGCCGTCGCCCTGATCCTCGTGGGCTGGCTGAAGCTCACCACGCTGGTGCTCACGCTACTATTCGCCTCTTTTGCGCTCAATAAGCTCAATTTCTCCGGCCGCAAATGGATCGCCATTAGCTTGTTCACGGTCCTCGTTACGGCGATCGGCTATGGCTTCGTCTTTTTTGTGAAGGAGGCGTTGGATACGCTGCCCAAAATCGCCCACACCTCGATCCCAATGATTATCGATTACGCCGCCAAACACGGGGTCGACGTCGGATTTACCGATTTACAAACCCTGAAAGCACGCCTCCTCACTAGCGTCACGGAAGAACTCCGCTATTTCGGAAATCTGGCCAAACTGGCCACCCGGGAACTGGCAATCCTCATCATCGCCTTCGTCGTCAGCATCAGCATTTTCCTCAACGCGCGATTCCAGTTAGGGGAGGGGCCCCGCAACAATCTATATTCACTCTTCTGCGATGAACTCGCGGCGCGGTTCGGTTCATTTTATCGCAGCTTCGAACTCGTCATGGGCGCGCAACTGATCATCTCCAGCATTAATACTACGCTCACTGCGATTTTTGTGCTTACCGTCGGCTTGCCGTACGCCGGCGTGATCATTGTGGTGACCTTCCTGTGCGGGCTTCTTCCCATCATCGGGAACATCGTCAGCAACACCATCACAGTAGCCATAGCGTTTACCGTCTCGCCTCATATGGCACTGGGCGCACTAGCTTTCCTCGTGGTGGTTCACAAACTGGAATACTTCCTCAACAGCAAAATCATCGGGGAGCGGATCAAGAATCCAGTGTGGTTCACGCTCATCGCGCTGATCCTCGGCGAGCGTCTCATGGGCATCCCTGGCATGATCCTGGCCCCTGTCGTCCTGCACTTCATCAAGATGGAAGCCTCCTCCATCAAGGTTCCCACAAAAACTCCGGAGCTGGCCGAACCAACTCCGGAGGAATTCGCACTAAAAGACTAAGCTTACTTCATTTCAGGCTTCCCAGGAATAGGAGGAAGCGTCTTGCGCCGTCCGCCGCCCATGGTGATCACTGCCCCACTGAGCACGCCCACGCCGAAGAAGGCGAAATACATTAGCGCCGCCGGCTGCTGAAACGTTTGCTTCAACACTGGCGGCAGGCTGAAGTCGACTGGCGTACGGTTGTGCATGCCCATCAACAGGAGCAACAGCAACACGCCCATGAAAAACACGGTCTTGAATAGAATTTTCGCACTCATGCGGCCTGTAGTCAGCACAGCAAATGCCACCTTGGTCTCGCATCGTTAGCGCCGGTTCTGTCTCAAAAGTGGACACTCTCGAGGATTCGGATTATCCCTCGCGTTCCTTACGGCTTGGGCTTCAGAAACGCGCTGAATAAATCGATTGGTAGCGGCAGAAACGTGGTGGTGTTGTGCTCGGTAGCCATCTCGCGCATGGTCTGCAGGTAACGCAGTTGGAGAGCGATCGGTTCCTTGCTGATCATTGCGGCGGCCTGGACCATTTTCTCAGCCGCCTGGAACTCGCCTTCGGCATTCACCACTTTGGCGCGCCGTTCGCGCTCGGCTTCGGCCTGCTTGGCCATAGCGCGTTTCATGGTATCCGGCAGCGCCACTTCCTTCATCTCGACGACACTGACCTTGACGCCCCATGGCTCGGTTTGGCGATCGATAATCTCCTGTAACTTCACGTTGATCGCTTCGCGCTGAGAAAGCAGGTCGTCGAGCGGCGCCTGGCCAAGCACGCTGCGCAACGTGGTTTGCGCGATGAGGGACGTGGCGCGCAAATAATTCTCAACCTTCACCACCGCGGAGCCCGGGTCCACCACGCGAAAGTAGACCACGGCATCCACCGTCGCCGGCACATTATCCACCGTCATGATTTCTTGCTTCGGTACATCGATGGTGACAACGCGCAAATCAATTTTGACCATGCGATCAACAAGGGGAATGAGGAAGATCAAGCCGGGCCCTTTCACGCCGAGCAGTTTGCCCAAACGAAAGACAACCGCGCGTTCGTATTCGCGCAAAACCCGCAATACCTGCGGCAGGATGATTGCACCGATGATGAGAATTACGACCAGGCCCCCGCCGAGCCTGACGATTGCGTTTATAAGATCCGGCATAGTTTCTCCCTTATCGATTTTTTGGTTTTACTTTCAAGGTCAGTCCTTCGATGCCAACAATCTCGGCCGATTGGCCCGGTTCAACCGGCGTGTCACTGATCGCATTCCAGTATTCGCCCTCGACGAACACCTTCAGGCGGTTCCCATCGGCGCGGTTGATAATCGGCACCGTCTTGCCGATCATCGTTTCGGCCCCGGCTTTGACGGGCAATCGCTGTGCCCGCAGACCGGCGCCGACCATAAACACAAAGAATAGCGCCGTCATCACTGTCGCCGGAATGATGTAGGCGAGGGAAAGGCGAAAGGCTGGTTCGGCGCGATCAAACAACATGAGTGCACCGAGAAAGAAAGCGATCACACCGCCGGTCGTCAGCACGCCATGGCTCGGCGCATACACATCCACGATAAATAAGCCGACCGCGAGGATAATCAATGCCAATCCCGCGATGTTGATCGGCAAAATTGTCGACATGTACAGGAAGAGGATCAGTGCGATTGCGCCGGCCACGCCGGGGAGAATCGCCCCGGGATTGCTAACTTCACCGATGATCCCGTACATCGCGATCAACATGAGCACGAACATCACCTCCGGCCGCCAGAGCACCTGAAATAGTTTCTCACGCGGCGCCCTTGGGATCGGGGTCACGTTGGCGCCGCCCGTTTTCAATTCCTTGTCGTTGATTTTGCGTCCGTCAATTTTGTGAAGCAACTCGGGCACGTCCTTGGCGATCAGGTCGATCACTTTCAGTTCGAGTGCTTTTTCGGAAGTGATTGAGGCGCTTTCGCGCACCGCAGATTTGGCCCATTCGGCATTGCGTCCCCGTTTCTCCGCGATGGCCTCGATATAACTGCTCGCGAAATTTTCCATCTTTTGCTTCATCACGTCATCCACCTTTTCAGCTGCACCGGCTCCGGGCGAGATTTGGACCGGATGCGCGGCGCCAATGCTGGTATTCGGGGCCATGGCGGCGACATCAGCGGCCATGGTGACGAAGGTGCCGGCACTGCCGGCGTTTGCCCCGGACGGCGCGACATAAACGACTGTCGGAATTGGCGAAGCGTAGAACTTTTGGACGATGTCTTTGGTGGAATCGAGCAACCCGCCCGGCGTATCGAGTTGGATGATTAGACAGGCATCGTTGCGTTTGGCCGCAACATCGATCGCGCGCGCAATGTAAGTGGCCGTGGCGGGCCCAATCGCGCCCTTGATCTCGATGAAGCCGACCGTGGCGGCGAGCGACTTCGTCGCGGTTCCGACCATCAGTGCCAGCACAAGTGCGGCCCAAGTTTTCACGGCATTGCTCTCCAAGTGCGACGTTAATGAAGTCTCGCTCTCGGCGCAAGTTCCCTGAACCTGGTAGGCCCGGGATCACCCCGCCATCGCATTTCCCGCGAGCCAACCTGTCGTCCAGGCAGCCTGAAAGTTGAATCCGCCGGTTATGCCGTCGATGTCCAAGAGTTCGCCGGCAAAATAGAGCCCCGGGCAGACACGGCTTTCCATGGTCTTGAAATTCACTTCGGAGAGGCGGACACCGCCGCAAGTAACAAATTCGTCTTTGTTCAAGCTTTTGCCTGAGACGTGCAGCTCCGTGCTTCGCAATTGTGAGATCAGGCGCTGCTGCAAAGCCTTGTTGAGGTTCGCCCAGGGCTGCGTGGGCGAAATGCCGGCGAGCTTCACTAATGCGGCCCACAACCTTTTCGGAAGTCCGCCGAGGGGGGAATTCACCACAAGACCGGGCGATTGCCTTATCTCGACATCAGGCGACCACGCCACTCGCAACGGAAATTTGTAATCTTTCTCATGCAATTCGCGCGCGCCCCAGGCGGACAACCTTAGGATCGCCGGCCCGCTCAAGCCCCAATGCGTGAACAGCACCGGGCCTTGCTCGCGCAGATTTGTTCCTGCAACGCTGACTGTCGCCTGCGGCACAGAAACACCGGCCAGCTCGCGCACCCAAGCTGCTTCGATGTGAAAGGTAAACAGCGATGGGACGGGTGGCTCAAGCGTATGGCCGAGGGCTCTGGCGAATTCTCCCATAGCCGGCGTTCGGGTCCCGCCCGTTGCGAGCAACAATTTGCCGCATTCGATTGGCCCTTCGCGTGTCTCGATTTTGAAGCCGTTCGGAATTCTGGCAACAGCAACAACCCCTCGGTTCGTGAACATCTTGAGCCCCGCCTTCCTCGCCGCGCTCACAAGACAGTCGATGACCGTTGCAGAGCGATCCGTGACCGGAAACACGCGGCCATCCGCTTCACTCTTCAGTTTCACGTTGCGCCGCTCGAACCACTCGACGGTGTCCTTCGCCTGAAAGCGATGCATTGGACCGATCAGCTCGCGCTCGCCACGCGGGTAGCGCGTGCAAAACTCCCGCGCATCGAAGCAGGCGTTGGTCACGTTGCAACGTCCGCCGCCGGAAATACGCACCTTCGCCAACAACGACGGCCCCTTCTCCAGGACGACAATTTCCTTGTGCGGCGCAAGTTCAGCACAAGAAATCGCCGCGAAGATTCCAGCCGCGCCGCCACCGACGACGACGATCCGGTCACTACTTGAGCGCGGCATACACGCGATGGACGTCGTCGTGATCGTCGAGCGCGTTCAAAAAGTCGGCGACCTCTTTTTCATGGGCGGCCGGGACTTCGACTGGATTTTTCGGCACGTAACGAATTTCGGAGGCGATAATTGCCCAGCCGGCGGCCTTGAGCGCTTTGGAAACCGAATCGAGATCCTTTATCTCCGTCAGGAAACGGACCGCCTTGACGCCTTTGGGCGCGTCAGAATCGTCCATTAGTTCAAAATCCTGGGCACCGGCTTCGATGGCGTCCCCTTCCCCATCGCGGTTCGGGTCGCTATGGCTCGCCTCGACGACTCCGAGATGATTGAAGAAAAATGCGACGCTCCCAGGTTGCCCAAGTGAACCGGTGCGAAACAAATGCCGAATCTCTGGCGCGGTGCGATTGCGATTGTCCGTGAGACACTCAACCACGACGGGGACTTTGTGCGGCGCGAACCCTTCGTAAGTGACGAGTTCGAAATTTATTTTTTCGTCCGTCAGCCCAGCGCCTTTTTTGATCGCGCGCTCGATCGTATCGCGCGTTACAGAACTCTTGCGCGCTTTCTCAACCGCCGTGGCCAGCCGCGCATTCAGGTCCGGATCCGCCCCGCCTAATTTCGCCGCCACCATAATTTCGCGGACCAACTTGACGACCATCTGCCCGCGCTTCTGCGCATTCGCTTCGCGTCCCGCCTGTTTCCACTGCGCACCCATGCTGATAATTTGGAAAACAGGATGGCGCACCGCAACTAATTTGCTTGAAAATTCGATGACACCGCAGGGAAAGTGACGTCGTTAGTAACGCGCAAATTACGCAGGATTGCGCTACTGGAATCGAAGAGAGAAGCTCTACGAAATACAACGCTTTGGTGACCTCCTAGATGAACGGATGCATTATGAAAGTTGTG
This sequence comes from Verrucomicrobiia bacterium, assembly GCA_035275085.1. Lineage (GTDB taxonomy): Bacteria > Verrucomicrobiota > Verrucomicrobiia > Limisphaerales > DATENK01 > DATENK01. The sequence continues at coordinate 7,508 of DATENK010000139.1, forward strand.
ATGCTGCAGCTACGTCGGCCCAAGCCAAAGCGCTATTAGAGGCTATTAAGCAGGTTCGGACTGCCTATCCTAACGTCGAGGTCATGATTAGGTCGATCCCATGATAAAATTTCTGAAGACGTGTTCGGTTTACCGAAGGCCTGAGGGATATTATGTGTTCGGGTACATGCGGACTGATTATGGTTCAGTCGGTCAACCACCTGTGACAAAAACACCTTTAACGACCACTCCTTTGGAAATCGGTGATGTTGCCTTGGGCACTCTTGCGAACGTCTCAGGAGAGGTCGTCAAGGAGGTTAATCTCGGGCAACTAGTGGCAGCCTTCCGGGCTCAGCTTAAGAACGTCGGGTTCAGGAATGTTGCCGCCTTCGAAAGGGAAGCCTCTGTCGCAAGTGTAGAGTGGGATGGCGCATGCTATAAAGTAGTGTCGTACCGAAAAGACCAGCAGGACATCAATATGGCAACCGGGTCTTACCAGTTTGCACCGACTGTGGGCCGCGAGGAGTTGGGAAAAGCAATCCTTGCCTCACTAGAGAATGTTTTTTGATTTGAGGACCGGTTAATCAGCGCGCGGTTTGGCGAGTCTGTTTCAAGCATCCGTTCTCGATAGCAGTAGTGCGGACGGTGGGCGGCCCGGCTCGCTTCGGTCATGGCTGCGACTCCCCAACCTTTATGGCTAAAGGACTTTGATCTCGTAGGATCAAATCGAAAGGGCGTGTGCCCAAATCAGCTTTTTTTGAAATACATTCGATTCGGGTCAGAGCTCTGATCTCTGACCCGAAGAAGGTCCAGACCCGGTTGGATTGTTGGGGTTTCAATACAACGTCTTGGGATAAACGTGGATAGTACATGTGGAACGACGCCGAGCCGCTGCACTATGATTTAAAATTCCAGCGGTGGTTGAAGCCGAGATTGTATATCACGAGGGTATAAGTGGGGTTGTGTCTCTGGGTTCTGGAAAAACGAAGGCACCGACCATCGAAAAATAGAGCGCTTTTAAATCGTTGAACCGAACTCTCAGCGGCGGCGTCTGTGGCCTTTCAGGACGAGACCGTTCAGTTTCTTAAACCTGACGGGTCCCTTGACGCCTTCCTGACGCCCTGAAAACATGCATTTCGACCAATATTTACAGCC
>DATENK010000140.1:0-2723 GCA_035275085.1 Verrucomicrobiia bacterium
CCAGTTCCGCGATCATCTGAATCAACACACCGTCGACCAGTCCGGCGTATCCATAGTAAAGACCCGATTGCATCGCGCCGGTGGTCGAGGTGGCGATGACTTTGTCCGGTCGCTTGATTTCCACTCGCGGCAATTTCGCGGCGCGTGAAAATAGAGCCTCAGCGGAGATCATGATTCCGGGAGCAATCACTCCACCGAGATATTCGTGTGCTGCGTTAACGGCGTTGAATGTCGTCGCGGTGCCACAGTCGACGACGATACAAGGAGCGCCATACTTTGCCACACCTGCGGCAGCATCGACAATCCTGTCAGCGCCGAGCTCTGAAGGCGAGTCGTAAAGAATCTTCAAACCGGTGCCGGTAGTGTGATCGACGAACAATGGTGTTAACTCAAAAGAGACTTCCGACATTCGCTTGAGCGCCTCGTCGAGCGGCGGCACTACCGAGCAGATCGCAATGCCTTCGATCTCTTTGAGGTCAAGTCCGTCCTGCTCAAATAGACGTCGCACTTCCTCCTCATTTTTTTCCGGATCGATAGCCAAACGCCATTGCGCAACCAAGTCAGATCCGCGAAAGACTCCCAGCTTGACGTTTGTGTTGCCCGCGTCAATCACCAGAAGCATAGACGAGCTCCTAGTTACGGTTTTGACGTCCGGACAGGACCTGCTCGATCAGATCCGCTGCTCTACCGGGTCCGTCTTCCTCTTTCAATTGCCGGCCGACAGCGAGCGCCTTGCAAGCGTAAATGGGGTCGCTGAGCAGTTTGTGAAGCTCTTTTGCGACGCGCCGCGCGAAATAGTTTTTGCGATATAGCGTGCGGCTCGTGCCGATCTTGTAAGCGTGTTCGGCATTGTCTGATTGATCGAAAGCGAAAGGAACGATCAGCGTCGGAACGCCCGCGAGCAAGCCCTGCGATGTTGTGCCCACGCCGCCGTGATGGACCACCGCACACGCCTTTGGCAATAACGATTGATAAGGCGCGTAATTGACCGCGATAACCCCTTCCGGAAGCGAGAATGTCAGGTTTCGTTCGTCGCCAATCAACAGCACCGCACGCCGGCCCAGACGCTTTGCAGCCTCAATGCTTTCCTTGAAGAAATCACGCGCGACCCACACAGCAGATGAGCCTAACGTAAAAACAATCGGCGGCTTGCCCTTGGCCAGAAAGCTAAGCAATTCCGGCGGCATTTGGGTTTCGTGATGGCCGTCGTAAAAACAGAATCCGGTGATCTTAGTTTGCGGCGGCCAGTCAGGCTGCGGCTTTGCAAAGACTTCCGAGAACAATGCCAACACCAGAGTTGGTGAGTGCTGTCCTTCAAACATCGGATTGCCGGTGTCTGCAAGGCCAAGTTCATCACGAAACGCCGTGACTGCCTTTGCCTTGTAGCTGTTCTTCATCGTGTTCAGCAGAAAGCCCATGACACCTGGGCCAAGCACGCTGAGCTTTCTCGTCCACTGCCAAAACGGCGGCACGGGTGGATCGTACGCGGAGATAAAAGAAAACGGCGCGAGCACGGTTGAGATCCATGGCATGCCGGTCTTCCGACCGACCAATGGACCAGCAGGCGCTGCCGGATGCGTCACCAGCAGATCGGCGCCGTCGACTGCTTTCAACAGATCCTCATAACTATCGCGCACAGCCGGAAACACGAGTCCATCCATGAGGAATCGTGGTCCGGTTTTGGGCTCCATGATCTTCTCGACCAGTTCCGTACCTTGTTCTTTGGGTGGTGGTATGTCGGGTCGCACTGACGCGAACTCCAGGCCCGCGCCGGCGATCTTTTCTCGATAACCCTCCATCGCAGCGATCACCGGCGTGTGCCCGCGGCGTTGCAACTCCATCGCGATCGCCATGTACGGATGAATGTCACCGAAGGAACCAAACGTGTTGAGGATGATGCGCATCGTTAACTGGACGACCTGACGCTGTAAACGTCTCCGGCTCTCACTAATCTGATTTCACCACTCGCGGTGTCGAGCCGCAGCGCTCCGTCGCGCTCGACTCCGCAGGTTGTACCCTGCCACACCTCATCACCGTTGCTGACCTGCACTAACTTTCCGTTCGCGTAAGAAGATCTGCTGCACCATGCGGCAACGATCTTTTCCGGTTCATTCAGTAACGCATACCAGCGCGACAAAGCTGATAACAAAGCGGCGAGTATCGTTTCGCGCTCTGCGTGGTTGCCAGTTGCGGCAGATACTGACGTCGCCACGTTTGCCAGTTCGGGCGGAAATGCATTTTGAGTCAGGTTGATCCCGATTCCCAGGATGACCGCACGTCCCGCGGGCGTCTCAATCGCTTCCGCCAGTATGCCGCAAATTTTCCGTTCGTTTACAAGAAGATCGTTTGGCCACTTGATATCTGCTTGGAGACTGGCCGCTTCAGTCAGTGCATCTCCGACCGCAAGTGCAGCCATGAACGTGATCAGCGGCCAATGCTCGGTAGGGATTTTCGGCCGCAAGAGAATACTAAAATAAAGCCCCGCGCCTTTCGGCGACGACCACTGGCGCTGCAAACGCCCCCGCCCCGCCGTCTGCTCATCAGCGACAACCGCGAGGCCCTCCGCGGCACCCTCTGACGCCAATCGCGCCAATTCAGTATTTGTAGAAGGCAACGACCCGAATCGCAGCACCTGTGGCTTGAGGAGCGTCATCTGACGCGATTATACAGCCACAAAAAGGCACAAAAGGCACATAAAAGAAAAACCTATTAAGCCTTCCTCC
>DATENK010000141.1:0-2518 GCA_035275085.1 Verrucomicrobiia bacterium
GCGCGGAGTGCGCGCGACGCGCTGTGGATGGGGCCGACCGAAAGGCATTCGTGGCCGGTGCGATTGGACCTACGACCAAAACTTCATCCATTTCAACGGATGTTAGCAATCCGGGCGCGCGCGGAACCACCTTTGATGAACTGGTGGTCGCCTACACCGAGCAAGTCCGTGGGTTGGTGGATGGCGGCGCGGACATCCTCCTTGTCGAAACCATTTTCGATACGTTGAATGCAAAGGCCGCCTTCTTCGCGATCGAAAAGTTTTTCGAGGAACGCGGGGTCCGCTTGCCCGTCATGGCGTCAGTAACTTTTATTCAGGCCGGGAGCAATCGGGGTGTGACGGGCCAGACGGTGGAAGGATTTTGGAACTCCATTTCGCACGTGCCCCTGCTCAGCGTAGGAATGAATTGCGCGCTGGGGCCAAAGGAGATGCGGCCGTTGATCGAAGAGCTGGCAGCGATTGCGCCGATTTTCGTCAGTGCGCATCCGAACGCCGGCTTGCCGAATCCATTGCTGCCGACCGGCTTTCCTGAAACGCCGGAGTCGCTCGCGCCACAACTGCGGGAATGGGCCGAAAGCGGGTTCCTGAACATCGTGGGCGGCTGCTGTGGGACGACGCCAGACCACATCCGCGCAATGGTGGACGCTGTCCGCAACGTCAAGCCGCGCGCGTTGCCGAAGCTCGAACCTTACTTACGCTTGAGCGGACTGGACGCGCTGACGCTGCGGCCGGACAGCAACTTTGTGAACATCGGCGAGCGTACGAACGTGACCGGGTCGCCGAAGTTCGCGCAACTTATCAAGGCCGGCGATTATGAGGCGGCGCTCGCTGTCGCGCGACAGCAGGTCGAGAACGGCGCGCAGGTGATCGACATTAATATGGACGAAGGGATGCTCGATTCAGAGAAGGCAATGACGACCTTCCTGAACCTGGTCGCATCCGAGCCGGACATCGCGAAGGTGCCGGTGATGATCGATTCCTCGAAATGGTCAGTCATCGAAGCGGGACTGAAATGCGTTCAAGGCAAAGGCATTGTGAATTCGATCAGCCTCAAGGAAGGCGAAGCGAAGTTTCTTGAGCAAGCGAAATTGGTGCGGCGTTACGGCGCAGCGGTGATAGTGATGGCCTTCGACGAGAAGGGCCAGGCCGATACTTACGAGCGGCGCGCGGAAATCTGCAAGCGCGCGTACGATCTGCTCACCCAAAAGGCCGGTGTCCCGCCGCAGGACATCATTTTTGATCCAAACATCCTGACCGTCGCGACGGGAATCGAAGAGCACAACAATTACGCCGTAGACTTCATCCGCGCGACGAAGTGGATCAAAGACAATTTGCCGTTGGCGAAAGTGAGTGGCGGGGTGAGCAACATCTCTTTCAGCTTCCGGGGAAACAACGTGGTGCGCGAAGCTATGCACAGCGCGTTTCTTTTTCACGCGATTAAAGCGGGACTCGACATGGGCATCGTGAACGCCGGGATGCTCGCGGTATACGAGGATATTCCTGCGGACTTGCGCGAGCTCGTCGAGGACGTGCTCTTAAACCGCCGGCCGGACGCGACCGAACGCCTCACCGCCTTTGCCGAATCCGTGAAGCAAAAGGGCAAAGTCGCGGTCGCTGAAGACGAGTGGCGCAAAGGCACGGTCGAAGAGCGATTGTCGCACGCGCTGGTTCACGGCGTCGTTGACTTCATCGAAAAGGACGTGGAGGAAGCGCGGCAGAAATACGGCAAGCCGCTGGAGATTATCGAAGGCCCGCTGATGGCCGGCATGAATGTGGTCGGCGATTTATTTGGCGCCGGCAAGATGTTTTTGCCGCAAGTGGTCAAGAGCGCGCGGGTGATGAAGAAGGCCGTCGCTTACCTCGAGCCGTTCATGGAAGCCGAGAAGAAAGCATCCGGCAAATCGCAACCGCAAGGCCGCGTGCTGATGGCCACGGTGAAAGGCGACGTGCACGACATCGGCAAAAACATCGTGGGCGTGGTGCTTGGATGTAATAACTACGAAGTCATCGATCTGGGCGTCATGGTGCCTTGCGAGAAGATTCTGGCCACGGCTCGGGAAAAGAACGTGGACATGATCGGTTTGAGTGGGTTGATTACGCCCTCCCTGGATGAGATGGTCCATGTCGCGCGCGAAATGAAGCGCGAAGGGTTCGAGTTGCCGCTCTTGATCGGTGGCGCCACCACGAGCAAAGCGCATACGGCAGTGAAGATCGCGCCGAACTACGACAATGGCGTGGTGCATGTGTTGGACGCATCGCGGGCGGTGGGCGTGGTCGGCAGCCTGATCAACCGCGATCAGAAGACAACGTTCGTGACTAACATCCGCACTGAATATGAAAAGATTCGCGCGCAGCATCAGACGCATAAAGAGAAGCCGCTGTTACCACTGGAGGAAGCGCGCAAGCGACGGACGCGCATTGAATGGAAACCTGAGCACATAGCGAAGCCAGCCTTTACGGGTGTGCAGGTGCTGCCGGATTTTCCGCTCGCCGAACTGGTGAAGTTCATCGATTGGTC
>DATENK010000142.1:0-10697 GCA_035275085.1 Verrucomicrobiia bacterium
GATTCTGCGGCTCGGCATGGTGGACATGCGACTGGAGACCGGCGATGCCCAAGCCTCCAGCGTGGACAAAAAGAAACTGATGGAACAAACGCGGGTGATCCCCAAAGGCGTCACTCTCGATCAATTGGTTTCCACGCAACCGCTCGACGTGAGCAAGACCGGCTTCGAGAAGAAGAGCAACAAAGCAAACCTGGTGTTTATTATTGGCGCCTGCGTCGTTGGCGCGGTTTTGGTTCTGGCGCTTGTATACGTGATCTTCCTTAAACCACCTGCTGCTCCGTAAGCCACTCCGCGACTTGCGCGGCTGCGTAGGTGATGATGATGTCCGCCCCGGCACGCCGTATCGCCAGCAGACTTTCCAACATTGCCGCGCGCTCATCGATCCAGCCCTTGGCTGCCGCTGCCTTGATCATGGCAAATTCGCCGCTGACGGCGTAGGCGGCCGTAGGATAATTGAAGTCGCGCTTCACCCTGTGAATGATGTCCAGGTAAGCCAGTGCCGGCTTCACCATGACTATGTCTGCGCCTTCCTGGATATCGAGCGCCACCTCGCGGATTGCTTCCGCGCCATTCGCCGAATCCATTTGATAGGTACGGCGATCCCCGAACTTGGGCGCTGACTCCGCTGCTTCGCGAAAGGGGCCGTAAAATGCGGACGCAAACTTCGCGGCATAAGACATAATCGGAATTTCCGGAAGCCGCTGGCGGATTGCGCCGACCCGGCCGTCCATCATATCACTCGGGGCCACGATATCTGCGCCTGCCTCGGCGTGGCTTACCGCGGTATCCGCAAGCAGCTTCAAGGTCGCGTCATTGAGAATCTTGCCATCGCGGACGATGCCGCAATGGCCATGGTCCATGTATTCGCACAGGCATACATCTGTAATTACGAGCAACTCGGGAATGGCTTTCTTGATCGAGCGGACTGTCACCTGGACGATACCGTTGCTGGCGTACGCACCCGACGCTTTGGCGTCCTTTTCGTCAGGAATCCCGAAGAGAAGCACTGCCGGAATACCGGCTTTATAGGCGCGATCGGCTTCGCGCACGACCTGATCCGGTGAAAGCTGGAACACCCCCGGCATCGCCTCGATTGGGCGGCGGATCCGGCGTCCCGGCCGCGCGAAGAGGGGCAGCACGAGCTGGCGGGGGCTCAGATTCGTTTCCGCCACGAGCCTGCGCAGCGCCGGCGATTGCCGGAGCCGCCGCATGCGCAGTGTCGGAAACTCTCCGATATGCTTCAAATCCATTGCGGGACGGTATCGGATTCAGGACTTGCCTGCAACCTTGAGGGCCCCAAGACTGCTGGAGTGACGACGGCTAACAAAATCACTGTGATCCGGATATTGATGGTGCCGTTGTTCATTGCGCAGTTGATGTATTATGCGGAAAAAGGCAATGAACTGCACCGGCTACTGGCGATTTTCGCCTTTGGCCTGGCGGCGCTCAGCGACGGTCTGGATGGATACATCGCGCGGCGCTACAACCAGCGCAGCGAACTCGGCGCAGTGCTGGATCCCTTAGCGGACAAACTGTTGCTTGTGTCGGGAATCGTCATCCTCAGCCTCAACAACGGGCCCCTTCTGCCACGTATTCCGCTGTGGCTCACCGTAACGATTCTCAGCCGCGACGCACTGCTGCTGATCGGACTGGCGCTGTTGCATTACCTCAACTGTCGCATGGCAATTCGGCCCGTCTTCGTTGGCAAAGTCGCGACCGTCCTGCAGATGATTTGTGTCATTTGGGGACTCTTGAAGTGGCCTTCGCAAGGGCTGTTTTATTGGTCACTCGGCGCGGCCATCTGCACCGGAATATCGGGGATCATTTACGTCTGGCTTGGCCTTCGCCAGCTCAGCGCGAGTCCCAGCAGCGCGGCTTCGCCATGACAACGCGCTCAACGATCGGGCACTTCGGCGTAATTAAGATAACCGATAAACATCTCGTCGTAGCTCTGTTCGCCGAAACCTACGCTGCGGTTTGGAAGGAATCGCGCTTCGCCCGTCTGATAATATTCTTCCATCAAGTGAGCGTTTTGTTCGGTGTTATCCCAGCCCGCGGTGCACTTAATCCGGCTGCCCTTGGGTACATACTTCGGCGTGGTTAGCCGATAGAGCGTCTGCCAATGAAAGACGTAGTGCGGCACCGAAAGGATCGTTTCCGTCGTGCTGTTCGGGTACACAATTTCGTATTTAAAGTAGGACCCGCGCAAATGCATATGGGGCGACATCTCGTAGATCATAATGTTCGTGCTCAGTGTGCCGCTTGCAGGGTGAGAGGCTGTGCGCTGATAATCGGGATTGTTGGCGGGGATGCTGAATAAAAGGTCATAGGCCGATTTGGTTTGCAGCGGGTACGTTGGCGGCGCTGGCGCCACGTAGAATCCGATCTGCGTCTGGTCGGTCTGTGCCGTCCCAATCGTAATATAATGCATCTGGAATTGGAGAACTTGGCCCCGTTTCAAAAGCTTGCCCGTCCCTGGCGGAAAAGCAGTGGCATCGGTGCCAGGAACATAGCCGGAAAAGAACCCTTCAAGACCGCCGCCGCTCTGGCCATCAAACACCAGGATGTGATGCACCACCTGGATGTTCCCGGGCTTCACCACTGCGGCACGGAGCCAGACGTCAGTCGGGAAGGTGGTCGTCACGTTAATGTAGCGATACGCTTCAACTCCCGTTGCCTTGATCGACTGCACTGGAACGCTGAGTATCTGATCTGGCGTGCCAAGCGCCGTCGGCCATGCAAATGGGTAGCCCACAGGCACGCTCGCCGTCTCCAACGGATCCGGTCCAGTGCCGCGTGGCGCACCATCATTGAGCCATTCGATCAACCGGGCGGTTTCTTGCGGAGTCAGAGAACGATCATTGCTGAAGCTGCCGTAATGCGGGTCGGCAAACCAGGGCGGCATATGTCCGGCCATCACGTTTTCTTTGATGAATGGAGCCTTGGCCAGGACGGCTGCATGATTGGTCATGGCGAAGGGAGCAATGTTGCCAGGGCTATGGCAATAGAAACATTTGTTCTGAAGAATGGGCGCAATATCGCTGGAGTAGCTGCTGTTGTAGCGCGGTGCGAGCGAGATGTTGCACCCCTCCGCACCCGTCGCAATCGGAGATACCGGCTGCCCCGCAAGAAAGCGCACCACTGCATTCGAAAGATAGTTTTGGGTCGTCGCAGTGGCACTTGCTCCGAGACGATCATCAATACTGCCACGGTAGAACACCGTCCAATCATCTTGGCGCACGCAGATCGCTTCGGGCGTTTTTGTGGCGCCGTAAGCGCGGGCGACCACCTGCGCCCGATCATGCAGGATAGGCAGGCCGATACCGTACGCATTCGCCTCCACGACGATGTTGGAACGATTGTCCTCCAGATTCGAATCAATCATCCAATAGATCACGCCGCGCGACGCGAAGTAATTTCGCTGCGCGTTCAGCGTGGGAATGTATTGGCGGAGTAACGCGCACCCATTCCCAGTAAAGATGAAAACGAACGCTTTCACGTTCGTGCTCGTCAGGTAATACATCATTTCACGCGATTTGCCCTGGTGATCCGTGAGCCGAAAATTATCGGCATACGGGGGCTGATAATCGGACTGCCAGCGAGCGCGATAAAATTGCCACGGCAGCACCGTGGATTTCGAATGCATCCAGCCGGTCTGCGCGTCCGAAGCGGGCAACATTGAAAGAAAGTCCCAGGACCCCGCGCCGGGATTCGCTGTCCCCTCAAAGATCACTTGACCGTTCGGGCCACCCTGTGCAGAGAGGCGGGCGCCAGCTGGCTGGTTCTGGATTTTAATTGCAGGGGCGGCATGGCCACCGATTGAAGAAAGCAAAACAACTCCTACTGTCCACGCGAGGATGCGCTGCATGTCGCCATTAGATCATTTCTTCAAGAAAAGGGCAATAAGATCACTCCTTGGTGATCGTCTCGTCCAGGTTCAGCAGGACGCGCGCGGCGGCCGTCCAGGCGGCGACTTGCGTGGGCGTTGCGCCCGGCGGGACTTTGTCAGCGATTTTTTGGGGTTCGAGCCAGCCCTCTGCGAATCGGGTGCGCTGCTTATCGAGAAAGGCCAGGAACTCCTGTTGTTCATCGGCACTGGGTTTGCGCGCCACACAAAGTTGGAATGCGTAATCGATGCGCTCGCGATCGCTCTTGCCTGCCTGCTCGATGACGCGCCGCGCAAGCGCCTGTGCTGATTCCATGAACAAAGTTTCATTCAACGTCGTAAGCGCCTGCAATGGCGTGTCCGACCGCGCCCGTCGGACGCATGAAAAATCCGAATTCGGCACGTCGAAAACCTGTAGCGCCGGATAAGGTGTCGAACGTCGGCGCCATGTGTAAACGGCGCGGCGATATTTCTCGGGGCCGGTTTCCTCGATCCATGGGAAGGGCGCGTAACTCGCCGGCGGCTGAAAGACAAACGCTGGCGCGGGCGGCATCACGCTTCTGCCGCCGAGTTTCGGATTCAGCAAACCGCTGGCCGCAAGGGCGATATCGCGCACCACTTCGCCTTCGACCCGAAAACGCGGTCCGCGCGCGAGCAGCCGGTTATATTGATCTTTGGCGTAGAGCTCGGGCGTGACTTTGCTGGATTGCCGATAAGTTGCCGAGTTCACGATCAGCCGGTGCATGTGTTTGACGCTCCAACCGGAATCCATGAACTCGCACGCGAGCCAATCGAGCAACTCCGGATGGCTAGGGGATTCGGCCTGTGTTCCGAAATCCTCGGGCGTCGCCACGATGCCGTTCCCAAAATAAGCCTGCCACATGCGGTTCACGAACACCCGTGCTGTGGTCGGCGATTTTCGGTCGGCAATCCATTTTGCGAGCGTCAAGCGCGAATCGTCCGCACCAGCCGGCAACGCCGGAAGAAACGACGGAACGCCAGGTTTCACCGGTTTCGTTGGCTTGAGCCAATCCCCGCGGCGAAGAATCGCCGTCGTCCGTGGCTCATCGCGCGCCGCGAGCGTCAGCGTGGTGTCTCCGGTCGGCCACTGCGCCCACAATTTTTCCATTCGATCGTTCGCGTCCTTCCAGTCCGGGACCACCGTGCGCCAATACGCGAAGACCGCGGCCATTTGCGCCGGTGTGCGCTTTGCGCGCGGCACGTTCGTAATGATGTCGCGGACTTTTTTCGGCAACGGATCGGAAGTCACATTGGTCGCGCTCGTAACACTGAGCCGAAACCGCCCCAGGTTGTTGTTCATCAAATCGTCGCTGTTCCAGCCGCCATGGTTCTGAACCAAACGAAACGTCAGAATCGCTCCGCTGCTGTAGGCCACAGGCTCCTTGGGAACGAATACAGCTTTGCGGTCCTGATTCCGGCGGCCGGGACCTGCGTCGATTCCCCAGGCGGTATTGCTGTCATCATCGATCGCGAATTCAATCGGGCCCGTCACGCGGTTATTCGTGGATTTATCATAAAAGTTCGGTTCCAAATCGCGCTTCGGATTGGCGTAATCGGCCGTCGCTTTCGCGATCTTCACTGACATCTTATTCTTCGGGTTCGCAGCATCAGCCGCTTCAACTTTGAATTCCGTAAGCGCGCAAGTACCCATAAACGAACGGCCGGGCCCTCCGGCGGGAAGATTCTGGTCCGTGAAGAGCTCCAACTGAAACGCTCCGATCCGCTCCAGCTTATTCGTGGTTTTCCAGACCGTGCTGAATTTCGTGGGCGCATATCCGGCGGCGAGCATAGACCCATCCTTGTAGTAGTAATAACGCTGATCATTTTCCCCGATGTGCTCGAGTTGATCGCACACTATCCATTCTGGCTGATCGTTCTTCACGGAGTCTTCCCACTTTGCCATGCGGTCCTGCCAATCTGGCGCGCGCTTCTTCAGGTCCGCTTCCAGTTCGCTCATTTGGCGTTTGAGCGTCGCGATCACTCGCTGCTCCTCCACGGTATAAGCCGTCAAGCTACTTTCGTGATCGTTGTTGATGAACGCAAACAGCCGATAGTATTCCTCCTGCGTCAGTGGATCATATTTATGGTTGTGGCACTGGGCACATTGAATCGTGAGGCCGAGCATGCTTTTGCCAATCGCGTCCATGCGATCGAACATCGCGTCCATGCGGAATTGTTCCGGGTCCACGCCACCCTCTTCATTAATCATGGAATTCCGCAGAAAACCCGTCGCCACGATTTGGTCCTGTGTGGGATTCGGCAACAAGTCGCCGGCCAGTTGTTCGATGATAAACTGGTTGTAAGGCAAATCGCGATTGAACGCATTGATCACGTAGTCGCGATAAAACCAAATATACCGCGGTTTATCTTTTTCGAACCCATCCGAATCGGCATAGCGCGCCGCATCCAGCCAATGCCGCCCCCAGCGTTCACCGTAATGTGGCGAGTCGAGCAACCGCTCGACCTGTGTGCGCCATGCGTCTTCGCTTGTATCGTTCAGAAATGTATTTAAGTCCCCGATCGCCGGCGGCAGGCCGATCAAATCCAGGTTCAGACGGCGCAGGAGGGTGCCTTTATCCGCTTCGGGAGCGAGCGACAGATTCTCCTTTTCAAGACGCGCGAGAATAAAATTATCAATCGGGCTGCGCACGCGACTCTGATTCTTCACTGCTGGAACACTCGGCCGCTCGGGAGCCTTAAACCCCCAATGTGCAACCTTCCTTTCTCCCGAAGCCGCATCCGGCCACGCCGCGCCTTGATCGATCCAGGCGCGAAGAATGCCAACCTGCTCAGGGGTGAGCGGATCCCCCTTCTTCGGCATCTTGAGATCGTCCCTCAAACCCGACACGGCATGCACCATCACGCTCTCGCTCCCCTTTCCGGCAACGATCACCGGGCCGTTGTCGCTGCCCCTCAGCGCATCCGACCTTCGGTCAAAGCGCAGGCCTGCTTCGGCCCGTTTGAGGCCATGGCAGTTATAGCAACTGCCGCTCAGAATGGGCTGCACGTCCTTGACAAAATCGATGGTGCGCGCCGCAGGCGCCGGCAAACGTGACACATCAATGGCGGGCTGTGCGCCAAACGCCGCAGCGCCTAGCATCATCCCTACAAATAAAGCGCCAACACGCATCATCCTAATTATGCTCACCAGTCAGCGGGAGGTCGAGCAATCATTGCCGGGCGGCTAATTGCCACGCGGCTGCATATTGTCGAGAATATCCGCACGGGTTAGGCCGGTGGCGGAGGGGACATCGCTGATTCTGACTAAATACCAGCCTTCGTTTTCGTCAGCGGCCCTCCTGGGGAAAATCCATTGGCGTAAAAGTTGGCCATGGTATTTCCGGCACCAATTCTCCAAGGTCATTTGGTGAGTTAATTGAAGGGCGTGGCTGTTCAGGACCACATATTGAATTCTCTTTTGTCTGAGGTTGTCAGCGTTGTCCGCAGGAAGCACGTGGATGACATGCCGTGTCGAAAACGGCCGCCAAAGAGACACTTCCGGGTCATCATTGGAACTGGCAAAGCCGATGATGTCGATGTCAGCCGGCAGGGTGTTGCGGATTTCGCGCAGAGCATCGGCACGTTCTGCGTACACGGAATAAACCCGCTGGGCCCGCGCCAGCAGAGCACTGCCAGACCAACGGTTCGCCGCAGCTTGTAAGACAGTACCCACGGGAAACAATGGACGGGCTGGCGTTACCGCCACCACCAGAACCGATAGCAGCATCATCGCCACCGATGTCCAATGCCACCATCGCGCAGTGATGACTCGCCGGTGCCCCACAAATACCAGCAACGAAGCAAATAAGAATGGGTAATAAGGCGCGACCAGCCGGTTGCAGGCAAATCCGGAGCGCGCCATTACCACTGCGGCCGCCAGAAATGGGGCGATGCAGAACGCGAGCTGACGCTGCACTGTCATTGATTTTGTCGAACCCAGACGGAAACCGCTTCGCAGGGCGACACTAAGCGCGGCCAGAAGTAAGATTGTTGCCCCAAAACCAATGCCGCAAAAGCCGTCCTCGCCCGGCAATTCCCATAACTTAAAAATGCCCATGCCGTGAAAATTTGTAGAGAGCGTATTTAGCAGCGATGTCGGCAGGAAGTCTGTCAGATGCTGATTGAACCATTGCGCCAGGAGAAAAAACGGAGGCACCATGTTCTGGAGAAGCAATAAAAGGCTGTGCGTGCCTATCCCAACTATCGGATTTTGGACGGTAATGTAAGGCTCGGCGGTGCGTTCGACGTTCACTCCCGTCCAATCGCCCGAGTAAAGCTGATTCAAGACCGCGGTTGGCAGAAACGAAATGAGAAGCGCAAGCGTGGCAGCAGCGAGGCTAAGGGCGGGCTTTTGGCGGAGCCACCTCGCAATTAGCGGCAACACCACGATGAACCAGGGAAGAAGCAGCGGAAGATTCGTTGCTTTGGCGCCAGTCAACAGCCCCGCCGCAAGCAGCGACAACGCGAAGTCTTTAAAGCGTTTCGAAACTGTGCCCCGCAACGCATAATCCACGGCCGCGAGCGCATATACCGCCGCAAAAGAATCATTGCCGATGCTTCCGGCCTGTAAGGCAAATACGTAACCTCCGGGCAGCAGCCACATCCAATACCACGCAACGCGCGGCCGCACACCGATGCGTGCGAAGACGCTGAAAATGAGGCCTGGGAGCAACAGGAACGAGACAAAGTTGATCAGGAAAATCGGCCGATCGCTTTTCGTGAAGAGGATCAGGGGCGTCATCAACCACTCAAACCCCGCGGCGCGGCTGTTAAGTCGCGGACCATTGGTATGGATCCAATGCCATTTCTGTGCATCAAGCCAATTGAGCACACGCGGAACGCGGTAAGCCAATGCGTCCCAATTCGTTGGCGCGTAGAGCAAGCCGCCGATCAATCCGCAGGCCGCCAGAATCAAAAACAGAATCGGCAATGGCCGGCGAAAACGTTTGAGGCGATATCGAACCGGGCGGTTCGCCCCCGGATGGATCATCCGCCAGCACAGAACGGCTGCCATTACCCGGACCACCGCATACCCAGCCATATTCAACTGGCCAAGTGCCGAGAGGATCCAACCGCCTGCCACCAGGCAGGTGGAGATCACGATCCAAGCTTCGACACCGAGCGGGGCCAAAGGACTCTCTGCTCTAGAACTCACGGTGCTTAAGGCGGCAGATTATCAAATTCCAGCGGCTTTTCGCGACTAAAAACGAACCTGGCTTTTCGCCCGTGTTTTGGCCTAAACAACCTCGACAAATCGCCCCGACGCGTTAGGTTGCGCGTCCTATGACCGATCCGCGGTTTACAAAGTTGGCAAGGCTATTGGTGGAATATTCGACGCACCTGAAGCGCGGCGAACGCGTGCTCGTTGATGCAACTGACATTCCCGATGAATTCACGGTCGAGTTGATGCGGGCCATTCGCCGCGCCAAAGCAGTGCCACTCATCGAAGTGCGCCACACCCGGATCACGCGCGAACTACTGCGTGATACCGACGCGACGCATTCCGCTCTGGTGCGCGACATCGAAATGTTTCGCATGAAGAAAGTGCAGGCCTACATGGCGATTCGCGGCAGCAACAACGCCAACGAAAATGCTGATGTGCCCAGCGACCGCATGGCTTTGTATTCCAAGACCATTCGCCCCGTGCTGAATTATCGCGTCAACAAAACCAAATGGGTCGTGCTTCGCTGGCCGACACCGAGCATGGCGCAAGCCGCCGGCATGAGCACCGAAACGTTCGAGGACCTCTATTTCGATGTTTGCACCATGGATTACCCAAAGATGGGGCGCGCCATGGTGCCGCTTGAACGCCGGATGCGCGAGGCCGACAAGGTCCACATCAAAGGTCCAGGCACCGACCTCCGCTTCAGCATCAAGGACATCGGCGCCAAGATGTGCAAAGGCGATCGAAATATTCCCGACGGAGAAGTTTTTAGCTGCCCCGTGAAGAACTCCATCAATGGAACAATCCAGTTCAACACGCCGACACTTTATGCGGGAACGAAATTCGAAAATGTCCGTCTGGAGTTTAAAAACGGGAAAGTCGTCGATGCCACTTCCAGCAATACCAAACGTCTGAATGAGATTTTGGACACTGATCCGGGCGCGCGTTATACCGGTGAATTTTCACTTGGCTTCAATCCGTACATTCTGAATCCGATGTGCGACATCCTGTTCGACGAGAAAATCGCAGGCTCGTTGCACCTGACGCCTGGTCAGGCTTACGAGGAATGCGACAACAGCAATCGCTCCGCCGTGCATTGGGACATGGTCCTTATCCAGCGACCGGAATGGGGCGGCGGCGAAATCTGGTTCGATGGCGAATTAATCCGCAAGAACGGCAAGTTCATCCCGAAGGATTTGCGCGCTCTCAATCCCGAAAACCTTAAGTCTTGAGTGCCTCTTTCCCGTCCCCCCTGATCACATTCAGGAACTGCCGCATCGCAGGCGAAAGCACCTTGTTCTTCTTGTAAATGGCGGCCAACGGCCGGTAGAAATCCCCGTCCTCAAGGCGGACTTCCGCAAGCGTCTGCTTCGTGACTTCCTGCGTAATCGTGCTTTGCGGCACGATCGCGATCCCGGCCTCAATCTCCACCGCGCGCTTCACCGTCTCGATGTTGTCGAACTCCATCCCGTGCGTCACATCCACATTCTGGTCGCGAAACATCTTATCAATAGCCTTCCGCGTCGGAATATCCGGATCGAAGCTGATAAACTTCTGGCCCGCCAGATCGCGCAGCCGAATCGATTTCAATTTGGCAAAGGCATGAGTCGGGTGGCAGATCAGCAC
>DATENK010000143.1:0-2333 GCA_035275085.1 Verrucomicrobiia bacterium
TTGATGCATGTGATCGCGGCGAAAGCGGTCTGCTTCCAGGAAGCGTTGCAGTCGTCGTTTAAAGCGTATCAGCAGCAGATCGTTCTCAATGCGAAAGCTCTGGCGGCGGGCATGAAACAGAACGGATATCGGTTGGTAAGCGGCGGAACTGACAATCATTTGATGCTGGTGGATGTGGGTGCCCGGGGCTTGACTGGCAAGGATTGTCAGCTTGCGCTTGACGGGGCTGGAATCACGGTCAACAAGAACACGATTCCGTTCGAGACGCGTTCGCCCTTCCTCGCCAGCGGCGTCCGCCTTGGCACGCCGGCGGTCACCACGCGGGGTATGCGCGAGCCGGAGATGGCGGCGATTGCGGACATGATCAGCGAAGTGCTGTTGGACATAAAGAATGTTGACGCGGCGCGGTCCGTCCGGCAGCGTGTTTTGGAACTTACGGCAAAATTTCCCTTGCCATATTGATGTAAGGGGACTAAGCCTGTCTTATCTCCGACGTTGACTGGTGCCGCCGATGCGGGATCAACCGTCAAACCCGGCCGCGGTGTGCGGCCCTTGCTTGCAAGCCTGTTGATGCACTTTAGATTGTAATAGAATTTAGTTATGCCCAAACCGACGAGCAGCACCCCCAAAAGACCCGCTCGGGCACGGAAGCCCAAGCCGGGCGAAGAGTTGCCGGAGTCGCCCAACGGCGATCAATCTGCCTCTGCAAACGCCGCACCCGCCGAAGCTGCGCCGGCGGCAGAGGTAGCACGAAGCGCCCCCCCGGAGCCGATGCCCACGGCGAAGCAACCATTGCAGGTGCCTGCCGCTGAGAAATCCGAAAGACCTGGCAAACCCGAGCGGCCTCCCGAACAGCGCAAGCCTGAGCCGGCTGGTGAACCTGTAAATATTGCCAAGCTGCAGGCCATGTCGATGACAGATCTGAACCGCATCGCGCGCGACATGGGCATCGAAAACTTCGGCACGATGCGTAAGCACGAGGTGATCTTCCATATTCTGCAGAAGAATGCGGAACGAAGCGGCATCCTGTTTTCCGAGGGTGTGCTCGAAGTCCTCTCTGAGGGTTTTGGTTTTTTGCGCTCGCAGAGTTTCAATTACCTGCCCTGCCCGGAAGACATTTACGTTTCCCCCTCTCAGATTCGACGTTTCGATCTGCAAACGGGCAATATCGTTGCCGGCCAGATTCGTCCGCCGAAGGAAAAGGAACGCTTCTTTGCGCTGCTCAAAGTCGAAGGTGTCGATCACGAAGATCCTGAAAAGGCGAAGGACAAAACCCATTTCGACAACCTCACGCCATTATTTCCTAACCGTAGGTTTCTCCTGGAGACCGCCAATGATGAATTGTCCACGCGGGTCCTCGATTTGGTGTGTCCGATTGGCAAAGGCACTCGCGGGCTGATTGTCGCGCCGCCGCGCACGGGCAAGACCGTGTTGATGCAGAAATTGGCGAACGCCATCCTCAAGAACAATCCTGAGGCCTATCTGTTCATTCTGCTCATCGACGAACGTCCGGAGGAAGTGACGGAAATGGAACGCAGTTGCAAACCGGCGGAAGTGATCAGTTCAACCTTCGATGAGCCGCCCGAGCGTCACGTTCAGGTCGCCGAGATGGTCATCGAAAAAGCCAAACGCATGGTTGAAAAGAAACGCGATGTGGTGATTCTGCTGGACTCGATTACGCGTCTGGCGCGTGCGTACAACACGATCCAACCGCACTCAGGCAAGATTCTTTCCGGCGGTGTGGACGCTAACGCCTTGCATAAACCAAAACGGTTTTTTGGCGCCGCCCGTAACATCGAAGAGGGCGGTTCACTGACGATCATTGCCACTGCACTCGTGGACACCGGTTCGCGAATGGATGAAGTCATCTTCGAAGAATTCAAAGGCACCGGCAACATGGAAGTGCATCTCGATCGCGCCCTGGTCGATCGTCGTATCTTCCCTTCCATCAACATTGAGCGTTCCGGGACGCGCAAAGAGGAACTGCTCTATCATCCTGACGAATACAACAAAGTCGTCCTCCTCCGCCGCGCGCTTACCGGTGTGCCGCCGGTGGAGGCGATGGAATTGCTCCTGGGCAAGCTCAAGAAAACCGGCAGCAACATCGAGTTTCTCCTCAGCATGGCGGTGGGGTAACCCGTGATGACGGAAGGGACGCATTTCCGTGTTTTATTTACAGAAAGATTGTGACAGACCGGCCGGAGTTTTCGGGCAGCGCGATGAATTCACTTCGCCCGGCTTTCGGGGACTGACTTTTCGCGGCCGCGAAATTTTCAAGCAATCTTAGGATCCCGCCTAAACGGGGTCATGCAAAAAGGTACGCTTTGGGTCCT
>DATENK010000144.1:0-11956 GCA_035275085.1 Verrucomicrobiia bacterium
TCGTCGGTTTCTCGATGTATCAGGGCGTGCTCGCCATCGGCCGTATTCCCACACTGCCCACGCTCGCCCACGTGATCGCTTCCAGTCCGCGGCCGCGACTCTTCGTCGCCATCGACGGCCTCACCAATGCCGAAAACCTCGGCGGCCTCGTGCGGAATTGTGCCGCCTTTGGCGTTCACGCGTTGCTCGTCAGCCAGACCTGCAGCAGCCCCTGGCTGCGCCGTGCCGTGCGCGGCTCGATGGGCACGGTCTTCAAAATTCCAACCGTCGAAGGCCTCGATCTCCCAAAGTCCATGCGGGAACTCCGCGCTCACGGCATACGCTGCATCGCCGCGCATCCCCACACCTCCGGTGCCACACTTGCGCAAGCCAACTTCACCGGCGATTCGTGCATCGTTTTCGGCAGTGAAGGCTTCGGGATTGGCCCGGCTGTCCTTGACGCCTGCGATCAATCCGTCGCCATTCCCATGTCCCTCGCCGTCGACTCACTCAACGTCACCAGCGCCACTGCCGTGTTCCTCTACGAAATCCTGCGCCAGCGCGGAAAGATGTAGTGGTCATGGCTTGAGGTTTAGTGAATTACTGCCCGCCAGAAAAACGTGGGTATTAGACCCCATTCCGCGATTACCAGTGCTTCCACCAAAGTTCAGCCGCAAATTAAAGAAAGGAAATTGTAAATATGGAACTAAAAATAAAACAGCGTTTCGTGGGCGCCGCAATGATCGCGGCATTGGCTGCTGGAATCGCGGGTTGCGCGAAAGACCCGTACCGCTCTTCCGGCCGGGTCATGGATGATCGCATGGTTACTGGCCGTGTGAAAACGGCGCTGAACAGGTCGCCCGTTTACAAATTCCCGCAGGTTGATGTCAGCACCTACAATGGCGTCGTCCAGTTGAGCGGCTTCGTTCATCGCGAGGAACAAAAAGCCGTCGCGTCGGAAATGGCGCGCAGCATCGACGGCGTCCGTGAAGTCATCAATAGCATCGCGATCGCGCCGCAGGATCCAATCTACGGCGGCACTGTGGATCCGAAGACAGGTGTGCGCGGCAGCGGCCGGAACCAGCCCTATCGCGACCAAAGCTCGCCCACAAGTCAAACGAACCAATACCGCAACACCAATCAATAACGAATCAGCCATGTTCGGAGTTCCGCCTCCGGGCGGTCGGCAGTTGGGGGAGTCCCGCCTTCGGGCGGTTCCCCGTGTTAGGGAAAAAGAAAGGGAAAAATGAAACGTTACTGTGGGGGCGTGCTCGTCCTCTGTCTATTCACCGCCGTCGCGGCGCACGCCCAAAAGACGGGCTACGGCGTCGGCGCGATCCTGGGAGAACCGATCGGTGCCAGCTTCAAAGCCTGGATGTCCGAGAAGACCGCGTTCGATGCCGGCGTGGGTTGGGCCAATTACGATGAGGGCGCCATCCAATTGCACGGCGACTACCTGTGGCACAACTTCGACCTGCTCAGCGCGGGTTCGGGACGCATGCCGGTCTATTACGGGATCGGCGCGCGGGTGAAATTCGCGGATGACACGCACGTCGGCTTCCGCGGCCCCATCGGCGTGGCGTACATGCTCGATACCGCGCCGGTCGACTTCTTCCTGGAAGTCGCGCCCATCCTCGACTTCACGCCCAACTGGCGCGTCGAATGGAACGCGGCCCTCGGCGCACGGTATTGGTTCTGAGGCCCGGCCGCACAGGTGGCTCGGACCCCCCCCCCAGGGGGTGTCAGAAGGCGTCAAGGCGTCAGGAGCCCTGTAAATATTGGGCGAAATGCATGTCGGCAAGGCGTCAGGAGGCCGTCAGGAGGGTGTCAGAACAACGCGGAGCGCGGGAAGCGGAGCGCGGAATAGGAAGAAGCTAGGGGGACCTAGGGGGGTGAAAGGGGCGACAGGGTGACAGCAGTCACCATCATGCGGATGATGCAAGTGTAAGACTGAATGCGACTGGCCGCTGTATTTTCGCGATGCGAATACCCGTCGATTTTTCACAAAATGTTCGTTCCAAGTAAAGATGGGAGAACTAACGGCTTGGGACGCCGCGGCTATTCGATTCGAAGGCGTGTGAACGCCGCGCTCCGGATTACGCCTTTTCCTCGATTAATTCGCGACGGGCGCCGCCGAGGAGTTGTTCGATGAAGTTGGTGGAGTAGACGCCGCGGCGGAAGTTGGGGTCCTGGAGGATGGCTTGCTCGAAGGGGATGGTGGTCTTGATGCCGGTGATCAGGTACTCACTGAGGGCGCGGCTCATTTTGTCCATGGCTTCGCGACGGTCGCGGCCGTAGGTGATGAGCTTGCCGATCATGGAATCGTAATGGGCCGGGATGGTGTAGCCGGCGTAAGCGTGGCTGTCTACGCGGACGCCGCGGCCGCCGGGGGAATAGTACATTTCGATCCGGCCGGGGCAGGGACGAAAATCGTCGAAGGGGTCTTCGGCGTTGATGCGGCATTCGATGGCGTGGCCGCGCATGACCAAGTCTTTCTCGGCGATGCGCAGCGGTTCGCCCATGGCGATCATGATCTGTTGTTTCACCAGATCGATGCCGGTGACTTCCTCGGTGATGGGATGTTCGACCTGAATGCGTTTGTTGACTTCCAGGAAATAGAAATTTCCGGAATCGTCCACGATGAATTCGACGGTCCCCGCATTGGTATAATGCGCCTCTTCGGCAATGCGCACGGCGGAGCGGCCCATTTTCTTGCGCAAATCCTTGAACTTGTTGTGGTCCAGGAGAGGCGACGGCGTTTCCTCAACTACCTTTTGATTTCGCCGTTGGATCGAGCAATCGCGCTCACCGAGGTGAATGATATTGCCGCGGGCATCGCCCAAAATCTGGAACTCGATATGGTGCGGATTTTCGAGATATTTTTCGACGTACACGCCGGAGTTGCCAAAAGCCTTTTCCGCTTCCGATCGAGCGGTGTGGTAACCCTTGATCAGCGAAGGATCGTTATGCGCGACGCGCATGCCGCGCCCGCCGCCTCCGGCGACGGCTTTGATCAACACCGGATAGCCGATGCGCTTGGCCACGGCGAGAGCTTCCTTTTCGTTCTCGACCAAACCGTCAGAACCAGGCGGCGTGGGAACGCCGGCCTTTTTCGCCAACGTGCGGCTCACCGCTTTGTCAGACAGGGCGTTCATGGCGCGCGAATTCGGCCCGATGAACCGGATGTTGCAGCTCTCGCACACTTCAGCGAAGTGCGCGTTTTCGGAAAGGAACCCGTAACCGGGATGGATAGCATCGACGTCCGTGACTTCGGCGGCGGAGATGATGCGGTCGATGCGCAAATAACTTTCACTGGCCTGCGCTTTGCCGATGCAGATCGCTTCATCGGCCATCTGGGCGTGCATGGAATTGGCGTCGGCCTCGGAGTAAACGGCGACGGTCCGAATATTCAGTTCTTTGCAGGCGCGGATGACGCGGACGGCGATCTCACCGCGGTTGGCCACAAGGATCTTTTCAAACATGAGAACTGGAAATTACGTTGGACGAATCTTGAACAGTGGCTGACCGAACTCGACCGGCTTCGCATTTTCGGACAGCACTTGCGTGATGACCCCCTTCACCTCGGCCTTGATCTCGTTCATCACTTTCATCGCTTCGATAATGCAAACGACCGAATCTGGGGTCACTTCGGTGCCGACTTCGACGTAATTTCCGGCCTCGGGGGAAGGGGCGCGATAGAAGGTGCCGATCATGGGAGACTTGATTTCGGTGTCGGTGGAACTGCCGGCGGGCGCCACCGCAGGAGCGGCTGGCGCGGAAGCCTGTGCCGGTACCATGGGGACCGGGGCATAGGTTATGGCCGGGTCATCTGAATAGGCGACGGCGTTAGGGCCGCGTTTCAGCTTAATTTTAAACTCCTGCCGCTCGAGCTCGAACTCGCTGATCGAGTTCTTCTTCATCAGATCGATGATGGCTTTGATATCTTTCAGATCCACAATCCGTTTACGGTTAGTTGTTCAGCGGCCACTTCCGATAAACAAAAAAGCAGTACCGGTTCCACGACACTGCTTTTTACCTAAAGTGGACCGACTTTAAGAGGCGGGATGGGGGGCGTCAAGGGCAATCAGCCACTTTATTTTTTGATAAAAAACGGCAGTTTAAGACACTTTTGAGGACACTTTAATGTTAACGGAACTAATTTTGCACGTTTTATTCGGGATCGTTAAAGCCGAAATTTGCTACCGTTGGATTAACGATAACGGACTCACAAAACCAGCTTTAACAGCCCTACCTCCAAGGCCAAAGCTTCCTGAACATTGCCCGAAAGCAGCCGCAAAGTGTCATCGATCACCCCCAGGTTTTGAAGGGCTTTTTTCGGTTCGACACGGCGGCCGATGGTCCGCGCCCAAGCGGCCGCGGCGGGGAAACTGAGGGTGTCGGCGTCCTGTTTCAGGGCGCTCAGCCAGACGTCCCGCAGCCACCATTGCACCCCTACCAGCAGGTCGGCGCGCTCCCGGCGGTATTCGGCTTCGATGGCGGCGTCCAGTTCGTCCTCCCAGCGCTCGCGCTGTTTGGGATCAATGTCCTCGTAGCGCTCCAAAGGGGACCGTTTGGTAAGCGTCTCTTGAACGCCAGCCTTGATTTCGGCGAGGCGCGCGGCGAGCGCGGACAGCAGGCGGTAACGGTTCAATATGGTGCCTTGGTCGGCGCTGGCGAGTTGGCCGAATTGGTCCAACCAATTGAGAAATGCCGGATCCCGCAAGCGCGCGCCTTCCCCCGCAAAGCGGAGTCGAAGGCAACGGGAAAGGAGCGTCTCGAGGATATTGTCCGGCTCGGTGGATAACAGGAGGATGATGGATTGGCCGGGCGGTTCTTCGAGGGTCTTCAGGAAAGCGTTTGCGGCCTGGATGTTCAGGCGGTCGGCGGCGACGATCACGGCGGTTTTCCATGACGCCTGCGTCGGCTTGAGCTGAATGGTGTGCATCAGATCGCGCATCTGATCGATGGTAATGACGCGGGACTTGGATTCGGGGCGCACCCAAAGGACGTCCGGATGCGTGCAGTTCGCGATCTTGCGGCAGTTGAGGCACTGGTCGCACGAGTCGAGCGCCAGGCCGCTCTTGCCGCGCGCGGGCGGGTTCTCGCAATTCAGGGCTTTTGCGAGTGTGCACGCCACGGCTTCGAGTTGCGCGAGATCGTGACCGTCGAAGAGATACGCGTGGCCCAAGCGGCCGCGGGCGAGGCTGTTTTGCAGCAGCGCGATGTTGTCTTTTTGGTCGGCGAAAGCAGCGAAGGCCATGATCAGAATTGCTGCTGCGGTTCTTCCTTGGGCGGAAGTTGTTTCACGAGCAACGAGATGCTGCCGACCTGCCGGCTGTCCATGGAGATGTCGACTGAATAGAGGCCGGGGCGTTCGAACTTAAGCTGGTGGATGTTCACGATGAAATTGCGCGACACGAAGATCGTGTCGTCGGGAACCTTGACTTCGACGGCCATGGGAATCTCCTGCATCACAGGTTTTCCGTCTTCATCTACGAAGGTGAGCCGCACCTTGTGCGCGCCTTCTTCGGCCTTGCTGAATGCCATGCGCAAGGCGATCGAACATTGGGGATGAATTGCGGGAAGCTGCGTGGTGTAGATTGTGTCGAAGGTGCCGAGGATATTCAGCTTGCCGCTGTTATCCGTGGCTGCGTCACACAAAACCGCAATCTGTATGTCCATACCGTCGAACTCCCGGTGAGGCTAATCCAGCAACTGAACTTTGCAAGCGCAAGTCCGTTGGAAGATGGGAATGCTCCCTCACGGTCGCGGCTCTGAAAGAGGGGGACGCTCTCTTACGGTCGCGGCGCTGTTTGAAGCGGTTGGAAGTAAGGGTTTCGCGCGCGCTGAACAAGGGAGTTGCCCCATTCAATTGGAGCGGCAGAGGCGGTTCAATGTGACAACGCGATGAGTGATTTGACAGCTACGCTGGCGCCGTTTTCGGGGCCGGGATTGCTCGCCCGAGCCGAGCGGAAATCGGCGGCGCCAGTCTCGATCCTCGGTGTTCCATTCGATCACGTGACGATGCCACAAGCGATCGCGGCCATCGAAGATATGATTGCCGCGAAACGGCCGCATTACATTGCTACGGCTAACGTGGATTTTGTGGTGCAGGCGATGGAAGACGCTGAACTGCGCCGAATTCTGCTGGAGGCGGACCTTGTGCTGTGCGATGGGACGCCGCTGCTGTGGGTGTCACGCTGGTTGGATAATCCGCTACCTGAGCGCGTGGCGGGCGCGGACCTTGTGCCGGAGTTGTTGGGCGTGGCGGCGGAGAAGGGGTATCGCGTGTTTTTCCTGGGTGGCAAACCGGAGGTCGCGGCGCGCGCGGTCGAACGGTTGCAGGCGAAATATCCAGAGATCCAGATTGCGGGCCACTACTCGCCGCCGTTCGCGCCATTGGAAAAGATGGACCATGCTGAGATCGGCCGCCACATTCGCGCGGCGCGACCGGACATCCTTCTTGTTTCATTTGGCTGCCCGAAGGCAGAGAAGTGGATTTCGATGAACTATCAGGCGCTTGGCGTGCCAGTGTCGATGGGTGTGGGCGCCACGATCGATTTTCTGGCGGGCGAAGTGAAACGCGCGCCCGTGTGGATGCAGCGTGCGGGCTTCGAATGGGTGTTTCGCTTTTTGCAGGAACCAGGGCGGCTTGGCCCGCGTTACGCAAAGGACTTGCGCCGTTTTGGGTGGGCGATCGGAAGGCAACTGCGAACAGTCACA
The DNA here is from genome assembly GCA_035275085.1 of Verrucomicrobiia bacterium. Taxonomy (GTDB): domain Bacteria; phylum Verrucomicrobiota; class Verrucomicrobiia; order Limisphaerales; family DATENK01; genus DATENK01. Next base: position 6,703 of record DATENK010000144.1, read on the forward strand.
ACGAGTCGGCCACATCGCAACGGCGGACAAGAGTGTCCGCCTTACGAAACGCATAGCGAACAACTAACGGCGACGTTCAGTCTGCAAGTGGTGCGCATCACTGCGCCGGCGCGGCTGGATCGGTCGGTGTTGATGCGCGATCTACCGCGCCGTTTCTACCTGCATGCGCAGGATTGCGTCGTGGATCTATCAAGCACGCGCGCGATCGACAGCACGGCCTTGGGCTGGCTCGCTCGACTGCATCGCAATCAACGCGATGCCGGGCGAAAACTGGTTCTGCTCGCGCCTGGAAAATCTGTGCAACGCGCATTCCGAATTACCGGGCTCAACGAACTGTTGACCGTCGCGAACAACGAAGCCGAAGCTGCGCAACTTTTGGCAAACGGGTAATGAACATCGGCATTTCCACATCCGTCATCCAACGGGGCCGCACCGGGATTGCGCAATATGTGTTTAATTTAGTGCGCGAGTTCCGGCCGCATGCGGGCGAGCATGGATTCGTCCTATTCACGCTCGAAGAGGACGTTCCGCTATTCGACTTCGCGCGGGAGGCGATGCGGATTATTCCGGTATCGGAAGAATATCGGCCAGCGGCCAAAAACATCTGGTGGCACCAAACGGTGCTTCCGAGACTGTGCAAGCAGTACGCTCTGGATGTTATTCACATTCCAAGTTATCGACGGATGCTTTGGCCCCGCCCATGCAAGCTCGTGGCGACCATCCATGACCTTGCGCCGTTTCACGTGGCAAACAAATACGACTGGAAGCGAATGTTTTATGGCCGCGTCGTGGCGCGTCGGCTCGCGCATCGGCAGCATGAAATCATCGTAATCAGCCGTAACACCGGGACAGACGTCCAAAAATATTTTGGCATTCCGGCGCGAAAACTGAATCTCGTCTATAACGGTCTGAACCACGACGTGTTTTGGAGCGCGGACAGCCCGTCCGCGCAAAGTGATGACCGCGGTCGTGGACAGACTGGCGCTCCAAAGGCATTCCTGTATGTCGCGCGGCTGGAACATCCGGGGAAGAACCACGTCGGGCTGATCGAAGCGTTCAACCGTTTCAAGGCGAGCTCGCACTCGGATTGGCAACTAGTGCTGGCGGGAAGCAAATGGTCGGGGGCCGAGCACATCGAGCGCGCCGTGCGCGAGTCGCCTTATGCGAAGGACATTCGCTGCACCGGTTTCGTGCCTGATGCGGAGCTGCCGGCATTGTATCGCTCAGCCAGCGTATTTGTTTATCCTTCGCTGTATGAGGGTTTCGGACTGCCGCCGCTGGAAGCAATGGCTTGCGGCGTGCCGGTAATTTGTTCGACGGGTGGCGCGTTGCGGGAGATGGCAGGCAAAGCCGCGGCGCTGGTGGAACCGGGCGACACGGCTGAACTGGCGGCGCAAATGACGCGCGTTGCCGGTGATCCGCTGCTTCGTGCTGCGATGCGCGAAAAAGGATTGGCGCATGCCGAGCAATTCCAATGGCGAAAAACGGCGGACGGCACGCTACGCGTCTACGCCAAAGCACTGGGAGTAAAGTTCAAATCTCCTGCCCGTGAGGGCGCACCTGAAGACTCACGATGTCACAACGCGCAGGTTGGGTGAGGCAAAAGTAGATGCAACGGGCGATGTCTTCCGCGATGAGCATTTCGCCGGCGGCTTCTTTTTTTCGCTGACCGGGGACTGAGACGGGCTGCATGTCGGTGCCAACGGCGCCGGGTTCGATAAGGGTGACTTTGATGCCGAGTTCGTTGACTTCTTTGCGCAAAGCTTCTGAAAAGCCCTGAATGCCGGATTTAGTGGCGACGTATACCGAGCTTCCTTTTTCACGCACGTCCGCGCTCATGGAGCCGACATTCACGATGTGTCCAGCCTTCTGCTTTTTCATGCGGCCGACGGCTGCCTGGGCGCAAGCGATGTAACCGAGGAGATTCGTCTGCACGACATATTCGCTTTCCTCAACTTTGGTATCGGTGACGCCTTGAGCGGCCAAGGCCGCGTTGTTGATGAGGATATCGATGCGCCCAATCTTTTGTTCCGCTTCCTTAAAGACTCGCCGCACCTCGGCCACGCGCGCACTGTCGGCGATCGTGCCAAAAACCTCGCCGACTTCCTGGAAATCGCGCATCGCGTCTTTCAGTTCCTTTTTGTGGCGGCCAAAGGTGAACACCCGTGCGCCCTGCGAGGCGAGCAAGAGAGTCGTTGCGCGTCCGATGCCGGTGGTACCGCCGGTCACCAAAACACCTTTGCCATTAACCGTATCGTATTCGTTCATCCTAGACTTCATGGCTCATACCTCCACTGGTTCACCGTTCCTGTGCGGCAAACGGGGAACCTCGGAAATCCTTTTTGCGATGCCTGGCCGCTGCTTTACCTTCGGTTGAATGACGCGCCAGGTCAATGTAACCGAGGCATCCGCCGGCAATTCGAACTCAAGGTAGCCGAAACGCGTCAACTCACCTTTCACCGCTTTGCCATTGTTCTTCAAGCGGACGTCCGGGAGCGGAATGAAATCGCGCGCAACGATGCGAACATGGCAGGAACACCGCGAGTCGCCCAAGGCGCGAAAACGAACAGTTCCCTTATTTTTGCTTTGCTTGCCGACGCGGTAATCGGCGATCGGCACATCCGTATGCATATTAAAATCCTGGCCTTTCACCTCATGACAATGGCGGGTGGCAAAAACAAAGGGGGCGGCGGCGCCGTAAACCTGCTGGCCGACCTGGCCGGCTTTGTCCCAGCCATCGCGGATGTCTTCAACGGGTATGGAGAGCTTGCGATCCAGAATACCTTTTCCCGGCTTGTCCGCCAGCATCTCGCGCGGGATTTCGCTGGGATAGTGCTGCCATGCGCGGTCAATAAGGTATTTGCAATATTCGGGAAGGAGCACGCGCAAAGCTGGTGGAGCGTCTTCGCTTGCCGCACCGAGATATTCGTGAAACGCGGCCAACATCTCCAATTCTTCGTACAAAGCGAGATAAGGCGCCGTGCGCAGTGGCGGCAGCCCCATGAACGATTGGAAGTTCTGACCATACCCATAGCGGCACTCCCACAACCATAAGTTCTGGAGGATCGAGGCCATGCAACTGTCGCTCAGTTGACGATAGAGTTCTTTACCGGTTTTCCGCCAAAGCCACAGCAACCCGCCTGCGCCGAAGGCGGTATTGTTGTACTGGTAACCGAGATTGAAGCCGAAACCCACCAGCGCCTGGGCGGCACGTTCCGCTTCCTCAATGAACGTCCGGTCGCGGGTTAGCGACCACGCTTGCTGCATCACATGGATGTATTGCGCGCCGACATCCGCTTCGCCGCCCTGTCCCGGCCCGCGTTCGCGCCTGACGACCTCGAAATTGTAAATATTGTATAGAATAGGCCAATGATAATTGAAATGCCGGGCTACCTTGACCCCATAGCGCAGAGAGTGCGTGAACAGTTTTTTTGCAGTGCGATCACCGTACTCAGCCAATCGCGCGAGGTTGAGGTAGGTGTGATAAAGGTACCAGGCATCCATAACATCGGCGCACAAATGTTCCTCGCCGGGGAGCCAGCGCATCACTGAGCCGAGCCGGGAATTGAAAAAAGTGGGGATGTTCGCGCGCAACTCGGTGATCAAGGGAATCTTCAAGTCGCGGGAGCGCGCGTATTCGATCAAGGGCAGAAGCACCGCCAATTGCACGACGCTTTCGGGCGGCGCATCTTCGTACGCGGCGTAGGCGAGTACGTAGCGGTGGCCCCTGCGTTTGACGGTGCAGACTGGCGAATGGGCAAGATCGTGAATGGTTTCGTCGACGCGCCGCGGCCAATCGCGATACGTCGCGGGCGGGCGTGGATACTCCAAGTACAATTCGGCGTACAAGTCCAGAAAGAGGCGTGACGATTCCAACTCGTCCGCGGGTGTTGCTTTGGACAACAGCAGAAACGCGTCGGAGATACGCACCGGCGTGTCTTTGGGCAAACAGCCCCTGGTGCATGGGGGCAGCGTAAAGCCAAGTTCTGGCCAACGATCCGAAATGCGGTCCGCCGCGGAGGCCCCCGTCCTGTTAAAATAGTCATTCAACGCGCTCAGGTTCTGCATGTAGAGGAATGAGCCTGCTTCCGGACGCGTGAGGGTCGCATAGAGCAATGCCGCTCGAGGGCCGACTTGCTTTGTGTGGACGAGGCCGCGGGTGTTCAGTGGCGAGAAAGCGCAATCGACCGGATATAAATCTGCGGGCCAATAAGGAATAACCGTCGAGTAGTATGGAGTAAATGTGGTCTCCCAGCGCAGCAGCGGTTTTTTATCAGGCAAGGTAATCTTGACGCCGAAGATGCCCGCCGGGCTGTCGACGAGTAATTCGACGGTGCCGTCACGGTTGCGACATTCGCGGATATGCCCGCCGCCGGCACAATAGGCGGCGCAGCAAATCATGCGGGCGCCGCTCGGCCACTGGATTAGAATCCAAACCGAACCTTCGCCGGAGCGGACTTCGATGTGGAAGTCGTGTTTGGACGAGGCGACCCGTGGACGCCCTTTCCAGGCTGCCCATTCGCGTTGGAACGCAAAGAGCAATGGACTCCCGCCGCCTACGTCCTTTTCTTCATGGATCGTGGGAGGGCCAGGCGCTACGGCTCCGTTCCGCGTTCCGTTCTGATTGAACTGTCCGCGCAAACCCACAGGCCAAAATAGCATGCATTTACTGATGTGCTCGGGGGGTGTTGCGCGGATGAAATTTAGAGGGTAATACAACTACCTTACAGGAACGGCCGAGTGAAAACGCTTTGATGCCAGTCTCGCATCTGCTACTTATGGATAGAGCCTGTGAAAAGCGGCGTGGCACCGGAAAATGAAGCGCAGCGGCTGGCCTGTCTGGAAGGTTACGGGGTGCTGGATACGCCGGCGGAGAGCGCCTTCGATCATCTCACCCGTCTGGCGGCGCGCTGTTGCGAGACGCCTGTCGCATTGATCAATTTCATTGCCGCTGACCGCCAATGGACGAAGTCTCAGGTCGGTTGGCCGCTCACAAATGTGCCCCGTAGCGAAGCTTTTTGCGCGCATACGATCGTCGAGGACAAGCCGTTGATCATCCGCGACCTGTTCAAGGACGAACGCTTTGCCAAAAACGGATTCGTTAAAGATGCACCGAAGGTGCGCAGCTACGCCGGTGTCCCCCTCGTCTCTCCCGATGGATTTGCGATCGGAACGCTTTGCGTTTTCGATCACAAGAAGCGCCGCTTTTCGTCAGAACAACTGGACATGCTGGCGGTAGTGGCGCAGCAGGTGA
>DATENK010000145.1:0-4994 GCA_035275085.1 Verrucomicrobiia bacterium
GGTCAATCAAGCTGGGTGGCGGAGAAGCCGCCGCCTGATATTTTATGTTGGTTTAGACACATTGTGTATGGTGCGGTTATGAACAGTCCGTGTTCCAACACGATGGGTCATAAGAATTATGCCCGTTCGGATTTACGACATAGCAAAGAAGTTAGGGATCGAAAGCAAGGAAGTCCTTGTGAAGGCGAAGGAACTGGGCATCACTGCCGCGCGCGTGCCATCCAGTTCGCTGGATAAAATCACAGCGGAATATCTCGAAAGCCATTTTAAACCCGCCGTTCCCGTCCCACCCCCTGTTTCGTCCGCACCAGCAGAACCAATGTCCGTAATCACTGAAGCGCCACCTGAGCAAGCTCGCGATGACGCGCGTGCTGCCGAGCCGGTGTTGGAAGCGCCGCACATCGAAATTCGGGGAGAAGTTGCGCCAGTTACCGAAGAGCCTGCCGCTCCTGAGCCAGCTCCGATCGAAGCGCCGCAACCGATTGAGACGCGCGGCTTGCCGGAGCCGTCTCCTGCGCCGCCGGCTGCTCCACCCGAACCGCCGCAGCCGAGAGTTGGCGATTTGATCGGCCGAATTCAGTTGCCGCCCAAGCCCGGACCTAAGCCGGGGGATAAGATCGGTTCAGTCAAGCTCCCGCAGCGTCCCGTGTCGCCACCCGCACGGCAGGACCCGCAACGCCCGCAGATGCAACAGCGTTTTGGCCAGCGGCCTATGATGGGTCAGCAGGGCCGCGGTCCAGGCCAGCAGCAGCGCCCGGGCGCGCCGGCTACTCCGGCGAAGCCTGAGGAGCCGAAGATTGTTTTGCCCGCGGACGCGCAGGTGATTTCCATCAAACCGCCGATTATTGTACGCGAACTCGCCGAGAAGCTGAATCGCCGCCCTTACCAGCTCATTGCCGACCTGATCGAACTGAAGGTCTTGGCAAACGTGAACCAGGCGATTGACGAAGCCGTGGCACAACGGTTGTGCGCGAAGTATGGTTTCAAGTTCGAGGTCGAGAAGCGCGAACGCCGCGCCGCGCCGGCACCTGTGCCGGTGCGCGAAAGCACGATCGAAATAGACGATAAGCCCGAAGATTTGAAGCCGCGTCCGCCCGTGGTCACGATCATGGGCCATGTCGATCATGGCAAGACGACGTTGCTGGACGTGATCCGGAAGGCGAACGTTGCCGCCGGCGAAGCGGGCGGTATTACGCAGCACATTGGCGCTTACACGATCGCCGTGCCGCATCCGGAGCGCAAAAAAGAACTGGCGCAGATTACGTTCCTCGATACACCTGGCCATGCAGCCTTCAGCGCGATGCGTTCCCGCGGAGCGAACGTCACGGACATTGTGGTGTTGGTGGTGGCCGCGAACGATGGCGTGATGCCGCAGACTATTGAGGCGCTAAACCACGCGAAGGCTGCCAAAGTTCCAATTTTGGTTGCGGTGAACAAAGTCGATCACCCGAATGCAAATCCTTTGAAGGTGCGGCAGCAATTGCAGGAGCAGGGACTGGTTTCGGACGAATGGGGCGGCGACACAATCTTTGTGGACGTGTCGGCGTTAACCAAACAAGGCGTGGATAAACTGTTGGAAATGATCTTGTTCCAGGCGGACTTGCTCGAGTTGAAAGCCAACCCAACGCGCCGCGCGAAGGGCAACGTCATCGAGTCAGGACTTTCACCTGGCGGCCCGACGGCTACGGTGCTCGTGCGCAAGGGGACTTTGAAGGTCGGGGATGCAATGATTTGTGGACCATTTTGGGGACGGGTGCGCGCGTTGATCAACGAGGAAGGCCAACGCTTAAAGGAGGCCGGGCCATCGGTAGCGGTGAAAGTGCTGGGTCTCAACGGTGTGCCAGAAGCCGGAGTCGGCTTCAGCGTTCTGGAAAATGAAAAAGAGGCGCGGGAAGAAGCTGGAAAGCGCGTGCTGGAAGCCCGCGCGCAACCGGCGGAATTGCGCCCGAAGGTAACGCTGGAAAATTTGTTCGACACACTCGCGACGGCGCAGTTTAAAGTGTTGAAGGCGGTCGTGAAAGCGGACACGCAGGGCTCGGTGGAGGCGATCGTGGAGGCGCTGAAGAAAATTGATTCGGACAAGGTTTCTTTGGAGATCATTCATAACGGCGTCGGGACGATCACTGAATCTGATGTGCATCTTGCTTCGGCGTCACGCGGGTTGATCCTTGGATTTCATACGCGAATTGATGTAGGCGTTTCCGATATCGCGAAGCGTGAAGGGGTACAGATTAAACTGTATTCGATCATTTATGAATTGATCGATGAGGTGAAGGAAGCGATGGCGGGCTTGCTGGAGCCGATTCTCAAGGAAAACGTTTTGGGCTCGGCCGAAGTGCGAAAGGTTTTCGAGCTTTCGAAGGGCGGCAAGGTGGCCGGTTGCGCGGTGACCTCGGGCAGGATCACACGCGGAAAGGCGCGAGTGATGCGCCGCAAGAGCTTGATTTACGAGGGCGCCATTTCGGCCCTGAAGCGTTTCCAGGACGAAGTGAACGAAGTGCGCGCAGGCATGGAGTGCGGTATTCGACTGGAAGGGTTTCAGGACTTCCAGCCTGGGGACGCGATCGAGTCCTTCTCGATCGAAAAGGTTGCGGCCAAATTGTGAGCCGTATGGAGTTTAGTTATGCCATCGCATCGGATGTTACGAGTTCGGGAATTGCTCAAGCGGGAGATTGGCGAGATTTTGCGGCGCGAATTGCCAGTCGCGCAGGCGGGGCTAATCACCGTGAATGACGTGGACCTCTCGGGTGACTTACGGAATGCGAAAGTGTTTGTGAGCTTTCTGGGCAGTTCGGAACAGCAACGTACTGGGCTTGCCTTGCTTCAACAAAACCGTGGACGCATCCAGGAGCTGATGGCCAAAGCTGTTTTTCTAAAATACATCCCGCGCTTGCATTTCGTGGTGGACGACTCCGTGTTGCGCGGCAACCGTGTGCTCCAGATTATTACGGAAATCGAAAAAACTTCCGGAAAACCCGACGACGAAAGTTGATCCTTGATCTCAGAATCGAAAACTAAACAGCTCATCCAGAAAATTCTGGAAGTGGTTCGCAAGAGCCAAACGATCTGCGTTGCTGGTCACGTGCGGCCGGACGGCGATTGCATCGGCTCGCAACTGGCGCTGGCTTGCGCACTGCACGACCAGGGCAAAGACGTGGTCTGTTGGAACGAAGACGACATGCCGGCGAAACTCGCGTTCCTCGATACGCTGAAGCTGATGGACAAGCCGAAGATGGGCAAGGGCTTTGATTGCGTGATCGCGACGGACTGCGCCAGTTTCGAGAGGCTCGGAAAAGTGGGCCCCGCCATAGCGGATCGCGATGCCTTCATTAATATCGATCATCACGAAAGCAACACGCGCTATGGGGAGGTCAACTGGGTCGACGCGGACGAGCCGTCCACCGGCGAATTGATTTTCCGGCTGCTTGAAACCGCTAAATGGAAGATCACGCCGCACATAGCGGATTGTTTGTTCACTGCGATTTCGACCGATACCGGCTCATTCCAGTATTCGAACACGCGGCCTTCCACGCTGTATATCGCGGGGCAGCTGGTCGAGAGGGGCGCGGATCTGGCCAAGGTCTGCAACGAAGTTTATCAATCGTATCCGCTGTCGCGTGTGCGCCTCCTGCGGCACGTCTACAACAAATTCCGGCTGACTCATGATAACCAGATCGCTTACTTCTGGTTGAAGAAGGCCGATTATTCGCGCACCGGTGCGGAGCCGGCCGATTCGGAAGGGCTCATCGACCATATTCGCGCGATCGAGCCGGTTGTGATCGCGTGCCTGTTTGAGGAAATCGAACCTGAGTTGACGCGCATCAGTCTGCGTTCGAAAGACGACAAGGTCGATGTTAACGAGGTCGCAAAGCGTTTTGGGGGCGGTGGGCACCCGGCCGCCGCGGGCGCGCGCGTAGCGGGCCGCCCATTGTCGGTGCAGCGGCAAGTGATCAATGCGCTGAAGAAAACGCTTTCAAAGCGTTAAATCGCCCGTTCGAGAAGGGGAGACATGGAAGCTTTTGATCCATTGGATGGCGCTGTGTTGGTCGACAAACCGGTGGGACCGACTTCGCACGATGTTGTGGATCGCATCCGCCGGCGTTTTGGGATCAAGAAGGTCGGGCATGCGGGCACACTCGATCCGAATGCTTCTGGACTGCTGATCATCCTGCTTGGGCGAGGCACAAAGCTGTCCGAAAAGCTGATGGCCGATGACAAAGTTTATGCCGGAACGATCAAGCTGGGCGAAGTGACCGACAGTTACGATACCGACGGCAAGCTAGTATCGTCGTTGCCGGTCCCGCCATTGTTACTCGATCAGCTGAATGAAGCGGCAGGCGCGTTCGTGGGCGACCAGCTTCAAACGCCGCCGATGGTCTCTGCCGTTAAGGTGGAAGGGGTGCCTTTATATAAGCTCGCGCGCAAGGGCCTGGAAGTAGAACGCAAACCGCGTCTCATCCACGTCTATAATTTCAGCTTCAGCCGCTACGAAGAGCCGATAGCCGAATTCCGCATGGCCTGCACCAAAGGCACTTATGTGCGGAGCGTCGCGCACGATCTCGGACAAAAGCTCGGATGCGGCGCACATCTTGCCACCCTGCGCCGAATAGTTTCCGGCCGCTTCGATGTGGCGGACACGCTGCCACTATCTCAGCTTTTGGAGCTTTCGACAGCAGAACTTCAAAAGCGCGTCATTCCATTCCTTACGCTGGCCGCGCGGGGTTGACACCGCTGGAAATCGCCGAGGCGGGGCTCGTAACAAGTTCACTCGAGCGGAGAAATGGGAAGCACTGGGATTTGTTGACGGGCGCGCTCCCAATCATCGTTAAGCTCCTGAACATGCAAAACACGCCACTTGTTCACTAGATCGTACGCCGTCGTTGGCAACGAACCCCGATAGATATTACCGGAGGCGATTTCAATGAGCGCTTCGTGATCTCCATAGATCGCGTGGAAGTGTGCCGGCGGATGATCCCGATAATAGAAACGGATGA